>JAYPBW010000001.1:0-6859 GCA_038124405.1 Flavobacteriaceae bacterium
TGTCCAATTGAATTATAAACATAGATAATGTTGGTTAGGATTATATAAAAACACGCTCCATTGTACATCAATGCCATAAATGGAACAATTTTCTCAGTTACAGAAGCAATACGCTTAATTCCTCCAATAATAATGACACCCACAAAAACCATCATGATAATGCCGATAATTGTGCGCGCGCTACCGCCAGTCATTCCAAAAGAGTCAACAAGTTGCATAGCGGCTTGGTTTGATTGGGCAGCATTTCCTCCACCAAAAGAGGCACCTACACATAGAATGGCAAATACCACAGCTAAGAATTTTCCAACACGAGCAAATCCACGTTCTTTGAGTCCTTTGGTAAGATAGTACATGGGACCTCCATAAACGGTACCGTCTTCACCTACATCTCTGTATTTCACACCCAATGTACACTCTACGAATTTGGTCGACATTCCGATAAGTCCACATAAAATCATCCAAAAGGTTGCACCAGGACCACCAACAGCAATGGCTAATGCTACTCCTGCTATATTTCCATTTCCAACCGTTCCAGAAACAGCTGTTGCTAAAGCTTGGAAATGACTTACTTCACCGTCTTTACTTTCGTCTTTTATCGTATCAACCACATCGCCTTCAGTTACGTGAACTGCTGATTTATCCTCAGCCTCGTGGTGGTCTATATCGTCATATTTACCCCTTACCACGCCAATAGCTAAAGGAAATCTTCGAATATTTATAAATCCAAAATAAAACGTGAAAAATAGAGCCCCGCCAACTAATAAAAATATAATTGTTGGCACTTGAGTCCCAGGAAAATTATGAAGTATAACGTTCCCCCACCAATCTGCTATAGGAGTAAAAGCTTCATTGATTTTTTCATCAAGTCCCTTATCTTGGATTTGGGCAGAAATTGGCAAACTGGAAATCAATAACAAAAAGGAGATTACATATTTCATATTGTATATTTTGGGTTATAAATCAAAAACGGATGAGCGTTTCGTAAATAAAAGATCTTTCATTCTTAGCCAAAAGGCGAGAACTAAATATAACGCAAAGCCTGCGCCTAGCGAAAAAAAGCTGATGTAAATAAAAAAAATACGCACATTTTTGGCTTTCATTCCCAGTCGTTCCGCTAATCGGGAACAAACTTCAAATCCTCGTTTTTCGAAAAAATATCGGGCTTCGTGCACTAAACTCATCACACAAATGTAATCAAAGATTTAAAAGGTTATGTCCAAATGCACAATGTAAGCAACGTTTGGGCACACAATAATCGCTTTTTAGTTGTATGCAGGCTTGACTTTCTAGTGCGTCCTCAATTGGAAAATTTATTTCAACACCTTTTGGTGTAGTTGTTTTTTTCGGGGGGAAGTTGCCGCATCCAATCCAAAACTTCTTCTTTACGAGCATCGCCACTATAATTATAATACTGGAAAAGAAATGGAAAAACGCTATTAATGAGCACTAACTGCTTAAAAGATTTTGTCAGCCGATTGATGCGCTTTTTAGAAGGAGTTTAAAAATGGTAATGTCTTTCCCAGAATGGAGATGTTTTTGCATCTAGTATGTTGTAAAAATTTTCAATGTTTTTTGCTTTTAAAATTTGTGCCAACAAGTCGGATTTGTGATTAAACAACCATGCTAACTGAGCTAATCTAAGTGTTGGCATGAGCTGTTGGCTTGAATCAAAAACAGGAACATCATCATCCCAAACCACATGCAGCACCACATTATCATATTTTTCGTTCGTTTGATGTTTGTGACGAAACCAATCAGATGACCGAACATGAAGTTCTACATTTCCTAGCCAAAGTGTATTGTCAATTTGTATGTGTGCATTAAAAAAATCGGGGCCTGAATACTGGTTTTCTTGTCCAGGTTTTACAACAACAAGAGCCATAACCGAAGTAGTTTGCAGTTGACTACGACGAAACTTTTGCGTTTTCCATAAATAGAAGAGCAAGTCTTCGCGCACCTAACATAAGGGTGTTACTCCTCCAAATCGCCCTCCCAAGCAAGGACGCCACCTTCAAGATTATACACATGTTCAAAGCCCATTTGACCCATCAGTTGACAGGCTTGACCACTACGAGCCCCCGAGCGACAATAGACAAAATATGCCTTAGACTTATCTAGCTCTTCTACAGAAGCAATAAAATCTGCTCCGCCACGAATATCCAAATTAAGTGCACCTTTAATATATCCGCTTTCAAATTCTTGTTCTGTTCGGACATCAAGAATGATAGATTCTGGCGTTTGGCTGTGCAACTCAGCCCATGCTGTGGGTGATAATTCGTTCATAATAGACTTCTTTTTGGGCGAAGATACACATGAAATTAAAAGTAAACCAATAATTAACAAAATGCATTTTTTCATAATAATCCAAAGATATTGAAAAATAAAATTACTACATTTGTACCTACAATAGTTGTTATTACAATGATAGAAAGGGATGTAGTTGTGACTTTAATGCGCAGTGGAAATACAATCACCGAGCAAATAAATACTGCTTTGCAAACACAAGGCCTGAGTATACAACAGTATAATGTATTGCGTATACTTAGAGGACGTAAGGGGATTGCAGCATGTTTAGAAAGCATTACAAATGACATGATACATAGAATGAGCAATACCTCGCGCCTTGTTGATAAGCTCATTGAAAAGGGGTTTGTACAGCGTAAAACCTGCAAAGAGAACAGACGAAAGGTTGATATTTACATTACATCAAAAGGACTTGAGATTATTGATGGCTTAGAACCCTTGTTACTTGCTAAAGAGAAGGAACTCACCTCTTCATTAAACAAACAAGAACTGGAACAATTATTGCACCTAATAACGAAATTGAAATCGAAAAATTAATTATTTAATACACACACATGAAAAAGAGAACCCTAATAGCCCTTGTGGCAACAACGCTTATAACTTTTGGTTTGCATGCGCAAACAGCATCCATTTCTAATGGAATCATTAATTGGAAAGGATCTAAAATTACAACGGATTCACATGAAGGAACGCTCGAAATAAGTAAAGGTCTACTTAATTTTGAGGGCAATACCCTGGTTGGAGGTACATTTACTGTTGACATGAACAGTATGGTATGTACCGACCTTTCTGGCGGTTCTGCTGCAAGACTTGTGGGTCACCTAAAATCAGATGATTTCTTTGGAGTAGAAGAACACCCTGAAGCTACACTTGTTATTACCAATGCCGAAAAGACAGACGATGGCTACAACGTAACGGGCGATTTTACCATTAGAGGTATTACGCATGCTGAAAATTTTGTAATTGAATTAGATGGAAACAAAGCCACTGCCAATTTGGAAATTGACCGATCTAAATACAATGTAAAATTCCGCTCAGGAACGTTCTTTGAAAACCTTGGAGACAAACTCATCAAAGACGGATTGGAGCTGCGCGTGAGCTTTAATTATTAAATACTTGTTTTTTCACTCTCGAGTTGTATATTTGGGCTGATGAAAAAATTTACAACTAAAGTGCTTTGGTGGAACTCCTAATTGGGGGTCGATAGGCATTTTAGAATCACACAAAAGGCTTGTCGTATATGGCAAGCCTTTTTTTATTTTTGAACCATGAAATTTGCACTTCATACTGCTACAAAAGAACTACTCACCGACACCATGACTCCGGTGAACATGTACCTTAAAATTCGGGATGCGTTTCCTGAAAGTGTTTTGCTGGAAAGCTCAGACTATGGGGCAAACGACAATAGTGTTGCCTATTTGTGTTTTAATCCAATTGCAACTTTCAAAGTTCATAATGGAGAAATGACACAATCCTTTCCAGATGGAAGTACACAAAAAACTACCCTCACAGAATACACTTCGGTAGTAGATGTCTTGGAAGATTTTATTTCGTGCTTTGAAACCAACTTGCCCAAAACGCGTTTTTTGTCCAATGGACTTTTTGGGTACACTGCTTACGAAGCCGTGCAGTATTTTGAAGACATTTCATTTCAACAAAAAAAGAATAGCTCAGACATTCCAGAAATTTATTACGCTCTATATCAAAATATTATTGCTGTAAACGTGTTCAATAATCAAGCAAAACTGTTTTCTCACAACTACCAATCAGAAAGTAATCTAGATGAAATCATACAACTGTTGAACGCGCCTGCCCGAGATTCGTTTTACTTCAAAAAAGAGGGGAAACCTACCTCAAACATGACCGATGACGATTTTGTAGAATTGGTAAAAAAAGGGATTCAACACTGCAATCGAGGAGATGTGTTTCAAATTGTATTGTCTAGACGATTTAAACAAGCCTTCAAAGGAGATGAGTTTAGCCTTTACCGAGTGTTACGTTCTATAAATCCTTCTCCGTATATCTTTTATTTCGATTTAGGGAATTACAAAATTTTCGGTAGCTCGCCCGAAGCGCAACTTGTTGTTCAAGATGGCGTAGCCGAAATTCACCCTATTGCGGGAACTTTTATTCGAACTGGAAATGACGCACAAGACGAAGCCAAGGCAAAGGAACTTGCCGAGGATTTAAAAGAAAATGCCGAACACATGATGCTAGTCGATTTAGCTCGGAACGATTTAAGCCGCCATGGACATAATGTTGTGGTTGAAAAAGACCGTGAGGTTCAATTTTATTCACATGTAATTCATTTGGTTTCAAAAGTTACTGGACACAAGAAAACAAACACCTCAACCATGCAAGTGGTAGCGGACACTTTTCCTGCAGGTACTTTGAGTGGCGCACCTAAGCACCGCGCTATGCAGCTTATTGATGAATATGAGACAAGTGATCGTTCTTTCTATGGCGGTGCTATTGGTTTTATAGATTTTAAAGGAAATTACAACCATGCCATTATTATTCGTTCCTTTTTGAGCAAAGACAACATACTGCATTACCATGCTGGTGCCGGAGTGGTGTCTAAGTCAAAACCCGAAAGCGAAATGCAAGAAGTGTATAACAAATTACGGGCGCTTAATACCGCTATGGATAACGCAGAAAAACAGTTTTCATGAACATACTAGTGATAGACAATTACGACTCGTTTACCTTCAATTTGGTGCATTACTTAGAAGAGCTCGATTGCACCGTTTCCGTAAAGCGAAACGACCAATTTGAACTTGAGGAAGTTGCTACCTACGACAAAATTGTCCTTTCGCCAGGGCCAGGCATCCCCGACGAAGCTGGATTATTAAAAGCCGTTATAGAAAAATACGCCAAAAGTATTCCAATGCTGGGCGTTTGTTTGGGACATCAAGCCATTGCAGAAGTTTTTGGTGGAACATTAACCAATCTAGCCACTGTATTTCATGGCGTAGCTAGTGAAATGACCGTAGTAAAGGACGATGCTATTTTTGAGGGATTACCTAATCGTTTTGATGTAGGACGTTATCATTCTTGGGTGGTTAACAAACCGCTTCCTAAAGGATTTATCCTATTAGCCGAAGAAGAAAACGGGCAAGTCATGGCATTTAAGCATGAAAAATATCCTGTCTACGGAGTACAGTTTCATCCTGAATCGGTACTGACACCGCACGGAAAACAACTGCTTAAAAATTGGATTGCACTATGAAAGAACTACTTACCCGACTTACGCAACACGAAAAACTTTCGCAGCAAGAGGCAAAAGAAGCTTTACTGTCTATTGGCAATGGGCTATGTGATCCATATCAAGTCACCACTTTCTTGAGCGCATACATGATGCGCACTATTTCTGTAGAGGAATTGGCAGGATTTCGTGATGCCCTGTTAGAACTTTGTATTGCCGTGGATTTGTCGGCATATAATCCTATCGATTTGTGCGGAACTGGCGGAGATGGCAAAGACACGTTTAATATCTCTACGCTTTCGTCATTTGTGACTGCAGGCACTGGAATTCACGTAGCCAAGCATGGCAACTACGGAGTCTCTTCGTCGTGTGGTTCTAGTAATGTCATGGAGTATTTGGGTGTGAAATTTTCAAACGATGTCGACTTTTTAGAGCGTTGTATTGACCAGGCAGGAATTTGTGTGTTGCATGCACCGCTTTTTCATCCTGCAATGAAACACGTTGCACCTATTCGCAGAGCGTTACAACTCAAAACCTTTTTTAATATGCTTGGCCCTTTGGTCAATCCATGTGCACCCAAAAGACAAATAGTAGGCGTGTTCAATTTGGGGTTATTGCGATTATATTCCTTTTTATTTCAAGATACAGATATGCAATTCTGTATTTTACATGCCCTTGATGGATACGATGAAATTTCTCTTACAGGTGGAACAAAAGCCGTATCGAATAAAGGTGAAACCATTATTCAGCCAGCTGATTTTGGGTTAAAAGCACTTAGCCCAGAGGACATTGGCGGAGGGAATACAGTTGAAGCTGCCGCAACTATATTCAAATCTGTTTTGAACGACGAGGCAACCAATGCGCAAAAACAAGTAGTCTGTGCCAATGCAGGAACAGCTATTGCTACAGCATTGGATATTTCGCTTGCCGAAGGCTATGCCAAGGCGCAAGAATCTATTGAATCTAAGAAGGCATTAGGCGCTTTTAAAAAACTTTTAGCACTGAGTAAAACATGAGTATTCTAGCACAAATTGTAGCCGATCAACGCAAAGAGATTGCCTTAAAAAAAGAGGTGATTTCGAAAGCACAACTTACTGCTATGCCCCTGTATAACAGAGATACGATTTCTTTTTCTAGTAGCATAAAGAACACCCCATTAGGAATTGTGGCAGAGCACAAACGACGCTCTCCTTCAAAACCTCAAATTAAGTTACAATCTCGTGCTGCCGAGGTAGCACAAGGCTATGAAAAAGCAGGCGTTGCTGCCATGTCTGTACTCACAAATAATCAATATTTTGGAGGCTCATTAGAAGACATACTATTGGCACGAAGTGCAAGTAAGCTCCCACT
>JAYPBW010000001.1:6890-7122 GCA_038124405.1 Flavobacteriaceae bacterium
CGAAAAGAATTTATTATTGACTCGTATCAAATTCACGAAGCAAAAGCCTATGGCGCCGATGCTATTTTGCTTATCGCAGCATGCTTAAAATCTGAAGAAATCAACACACTTGCCAAAACTGCAAACGAAATTGGGCTGGAAGTATTATTAGAGGTTCACAACAAAGCAGAACTGGATAAATCACCCTTAGAATACGTGGATGTAGTTGGCGTAAATAATAGAAACTTAAAGG
>JAYPBW010000001.1:7240-13462 GCA_038124405.1 Flavobacteriaceae bacterium
CTAGCGATAAGGTCATAATTTCAGAAAGCGGTATTTCTTCACACGATAATATCAAACTGTTATTAGACGCAGGCTTTGACGGTTTTTTGATGGGTGAGTATTTTATGTTGCATGAATTGCCAGGTGAAGCTGCATATGATTTCATTAAAACTTTTATGGGATGAAGTGGAAAGTTTGCGGGATGCGAGAAACTAAAAATGTAGCCGACGTAGCAGCGCTTCAACCTAGCTATTTGGGGTTTATTTTATGGGAAGGCTCTAAAAGATATTGCACTACCCTTCCCGAAGTTCCTCCTGGTGTAACAAAAGTGGGCGTTTTTGTAGATGCAACCACAGAACACATTGAAAATGCGATAGAAAAACACACATTAGGTGCTGTACAACTTCACGGAAAGGAGTCCCCAAATACGTGTCGAGCATTGCAAGGCAAGGCTGAAATCATTAAAGCATTTAGCGTTGGTACTTCTTTTGACTTTGATGTGCTTGTAGATTATCTACCGTATTGTGATTTTTTCTTATTTGACACCAAAGGCCCAATGCCCGGAGGTAATGGCACTTGTTTTGACTGGAGTATTTTAAAAGACTATCCCTTTGACCTTCCTTTTTTTATTAGTGGTGGCATAGGATTGGCAGAAATAGATAAGATTAACGAACTTCGCAGTCAAGATTTGCCTGTGTATGCTGTAGATGTAAACAGTAAATTTGAAATTGAACCGGGGGTAAAAAACACGAAAAAATTAGAACTTTTTAAAGAAAAATTAGCGCTATGAACACATATCATGTAAATGAAAAAGGATATTACGGCGATTTTGGCGGAGCCTATATCCCCGAGATGTTATACCCAAATGTTGAG
Organism: Flavobacteriaceae bacterium; assembly: GCA_038124405.1. Lineage (GTDB taxonomy): Bacteria > Bacteroidota > Bacteroidia > Flavobacteriales > Flavobacteriaceae > UBA7446. The sequence goes on from JAYPBW010000001.1 coordinate 8,093, forward strand.
GAATTAAAAAAGAGTTATTTAGAAATCACTGCGAAAGATGATTTTAAAGCTGAATTTGATCAGCTCCTAAAAGATTATGTAGGGCGACCCACTCCGTTGTATTTTGCCTCGAGCCTTTCTGAAAAATACAACACTAAAATCTACCTAAAACGTGAGGATTTGTGTCATACAGGTGCGCACAAAATAAACAATACCATTGGCCAGATTTTACTCGCAAAACGACTAGGAAAAAACCGCATTATTGCCGAAACGGGCGCTGGGCAACACGGCGTAGCCACCGCTACTGTTTGTGCGCTAATGGGCATTCAGTGTGTGGTATATATGGGCGAACTAGACATCAAAAGACAAGCGCCAAACGTAGCACGTATGAAAATGTTAGGTGCAGAAGTACGTCCTGCTCAATCGGGAAGTAAAACATTAAAGGATGCCACTAACGAAGCCATTAGGGATTGGATTAATAATCCTGTTGACACACATTACATTATTGGTTCGGTGGTTGGACCACACCCCTATCCTGATATGGTGGCTCGTTTTCAAGCCATTATTAGTGAAGAATGTAAATCGCAACTTTTGGAAGTCGAAGGCCGTGATTATCCCGATCATGTAATTGCGTGTGTGGGCGGTGGCAGCAACGCTGCTGGAATTTATTATCATTATTTGGACGATCCTCGAGTAAATATTATTGCTGTTGAGGCGGCAGGAAAAGGAATTGATTCGGGCGAGAGTGCCGCAACTTCAGCTTTGGGAAAAGAAGGCATTATTCATGGAAGTAAAACGTTACTGATGCAAACTCCCGATGGGCAAATCACAGAACCCTACTCCATTTCGGCGGGCTTAGATTATCCCGGTGTTGGCCCTATGCACGCGCACTTGTTTCGTACCCAACGTGCCGAGTTTGTTTCTATCCCTGACCAAGAAGCTATGGACTGGGGGCTTACCCTATCGCAAATGGAGGGTATTATCCCAGCCATAGAAACCGCACATGCTTTTGCTGTGTTAGATGCTCGTAAATTTGAACCTAACGACGTACTATTGTTTAATTGTTCGGGAAGAGGTGATAAAGACTTGGAAACTTACATTGATTATTTTAAACTCTAATTTAAAAAGTTCGTACATTGGTTTTACTCCCAAACTTCGTTCTTAACCATTTAGAATAATTCTTTAGCTATGAATATCACACGGTTATTAAATACACAATTCTTGAATGAGTTTAAAAAATTTATTAGTAAAGGAAATGTTATCGAATTGGCCGTTGGACTTATTATGGCTACTTATTTTGGCGCCATTGTAAAGTCCTTAGTGAATGACATCATTATGCCTCCCATTGGGAAACTAATTGGAGGGATTGATTTTGCATCTTTCAAATTTATTATTCAACCTGCAATTGAGGCTGATGGAACTGCCGAAATTGCAATACGCTACGGAATGTTCATCAATACTGTGGTAACATTTTTGGTAGTTTCTTTTTCGATATTTTTAGTTGTACGGTTTTACAACAGACTAAAAGATCGCCTAATAGATGATGATGAAGTTGAAGTACCAAAAGCACCACCACAGCCCACCAAAGAAGAAATATTACTTACCGAAATCAGAGACTTACTCAAGAAGAAATAATATCCACAATACCTTTTGTTGTCTTTCGTAAGGGAAAAGAGTATTTTTGAGTTTTTAAAACTACGCATTCTTTAGATTTATGAATCGCATTCAATCAACCTTAAACCAAGATAAAAAACTCTTATCTATTTACTTTACAGCTGGCTTTCCTAATCTCGAGGATACGGTAACTGTTTTAAAACAATTACAAGATGCTGGCGTGGATATGATTGAATTAGGACTTCCCTTTTCGGATCCGCTTGCTGATGGACCTACCATTCAAGAAAGTTCCACAAAAGCGCTACAAAATGGTATGACCACAGACAAACTATTTGAACAACTCAAAGATGTTCGAAAAGATATTAATGTTCCGCTAATTATTATGGGTTACTTTAATCCCATGATGCAATATGGAGTAGAAAAATTCTGTAAGAAATGTCAAGAAGTAGGCGTTGATGGGCTTATCATTCCAGACCTTCCCGTGGATGTATATCACGAGCAATATCAAGAGTTATTTAAACAGTATGGACTCTTAAATATGTTTTTGATTACACCTCAAACTCCAGAAGAACGCATTCGATTTATTGACAGTGTTTCGGAGGGTTTTATTTATATGGTAAGTAGTGCCGCTACTACAGGAGCAAAAAGTAGCTTTGGTGAAGAACAAACCCACTATTTTAAACGTATAGGTGAAATGGGACTCAAAGCAAAGCTTTTGGTTGGTTTTGGTATTAGTAATGCAGAAACATATCAAGCGGCAACCGCAAATAGTAACGGTGCTATTATTGGATCTGCGTTTATCAAACACCTTGACGCACATGGAGCGACAAGTGTAATGGACTTCATTAACCAAATTAGCTAGTTAGGCGAAAATCTTATTTTTTGACGTTAACTTCTCATGCCAAAGGCATGATTTAGGACTTTGTTTTTAAAAAATTCACAAGAATCATTGTTTTTTTAATTAAAATGTTACATTGAAGTGCTCATAAATCCAAATCTTACAATGAAAAGATCACTTTTCTACCTACTAGGCATTCTGCTAACCATCATTATTGGTGTCTATTTTTATCATTGCTATTGTTGTAGTTGTTATTATGATGAAGGCAAATGGCAACAACTTCGCGATTGGCAAGAGAAGCTAGACGGCGGAGTATGACTCAATGGGAAAAGGAGATAAAAAAACCCGAAGAGGTAAGATTATAAATAAACCGTTTGGAGTTCGAAGACCTCGACCCAAAACATTGCGTAAAAAGGCTAACGCACAAAAACAGGCTGATTTGCGTTAGCAGTTTCAGATTCGCTATACGCATAACCATCTGAATTAAATGCAAGTACCTGATTAAGATGCTCTGCATTAGTGTCAATTAAATACCGTGACATGGTTCCACGTGCCTTTTTAGCAAAAAAAGATATGATTTTTAATTTTCCGTTTTTAAAATCCTTAAAAACGGGATGAATTACGGGAGTTTTTAAAGAGTCAAAATCAATAGCAGAAGCATATTCCTTGCTTGCCAAATTCACTACTAATTCGTTAGATGATAACTCGCCTTTTATGTGTTCGGTCAAACGTTCTTTCCAAAAGCCATATAGTGAACTAGATCCGTTAATTCCAAAGGAAGTGCCCATTTCTAAACGGTAGGGCTGCATTAAATCTAAAGGCTTTAATATTCCGTATAAACCTGAAATAATGCGAAGGTTTTGCTGTGCGATTTGCAATGTGGTATCGTCCATGGAATACGCATCAAGACCTGAATAAACATCTCCATTAAATGCAAATACAGCGGGGCGTGCATTTTCAGCCGTAAAAGGAATACTGAAATTTTGATTTCGCTCCCAATTAAGAGCTGCTAGCCTCTCTGAGATTCCCATTAATTTTTGGATATCAGTAGGCTTCTTTCTTCGAAGTTCTTTATTTAACGCTAAAGCCTCTTTTATAAACGTGGGCTGACTATGAGTAGTAGTTGGTAGTGTTCTTTTAAAATCAAGTGACTTTGCGGGTGAAATCAGAATTTTCATCATCAAAATTTTGGATAAAAATACAATTCTTATACGCTTATACAACCGAAAAACATAGAACTCCTTTGAGCGCCATCAAGAATTTCCTAAGAGTTGGTGCTGCGCATAGTTTCGCCATTTGGTTAAAGCTCCCTCAAAATCTTGAGGCAATGGACACTCAAATGACATGCTTTTTTTTGTTTCTGGATGGATGAAACCAAGTGTTTGTGCGTGAAGTGCTTGCCTTGGTAGTTGTTTAAAGCAATTGTCTACAAATTGTTTGTATTTAGTAAAAGTAGTACCCTTTAAGATTTTGTCTCCGCCATAACGTGAGTCACTAAACAACGTATGTCCAATATACTTCATATGTGCACGAATTTGATGCGTACGCCCTGTTTCCAATATACAGCGTACCAGAGTAACATAACCAAAACGCTCTACCACTTCGTAGTGCGTTACCGCATGTTTCCCTTGATCTGCTTCAGGAAATACGGTCATTAGTAGTCTGTTTTTAGGATCGCGTCCAAGATGACCCTTAACAGTTCCTTTTTCGCCATCAATATCGCCCCAAACAAGGGCAAGATATTGACGTTGAGACGTTTTATCATGAAACTGTTGTGCCAAATGCGCCATAGCAAGTTCGGTTTTGGCAATTACCAATAAGCCCGAGGTGTCTTTATCTATTCGATGCACCAACCCCGGACGGTTATTGCTGTTTTTAGGGAGTTGCTCAAAGTGGTAAATCAACCCATTAATAAGCGTTCCCGTATAGTTTCCATGTCCAGGATGTACTACAATTCCAGCAGGTTTATTGACAACCAAAAGAGCGTCATCTTCATAAACAATATCAAGCTCCATTTCTTCTGGAACTAGCAAATCTTCGTGAGGTGGATGAGCCAAAAGTACACGTACAGTGTCTCCAGGTTTTACTCGATAATTTGATTTAACAGCTTTTTCGTTTACCACAATTGATCCAGCTACCGCAGCTTGTTGAATTTTGTTACGTGTAGCATTTTCAATGCGATTCATTAGAAACTTATCTACCCGAAGCGGATCTTGACCTGAATCTGCGGTAAAGGAATAATGTTCGTGAAGATCGTCAAATACAATATCGTTTTCCATATTTATTCCTGTGCTCTAGAGCCGTTGCCTAAAACTAAATCTACACGAGAAGTTTTAGGAAGTTTTTCACCTGGAGCTATGGGGGCATTATCATACCTAAGTTGCAATACCATGTCTTTACCTATATTATTTTTATATATGATCTCGCCAATTTCTAATCCTACGGCTCGAAGGCTAGACTCTGCAGAACGTCGTGTAATTTGAATTACGTCAGGAATTCTGACTTCGTTATAATTTGCAGGATTCAAAGTAAGATAAATTTTCCTATTCTTCTTTACCTGTTCACCAGCCAATGGCGATTGCTCAATAACAGAGAAAGGCAAATACGCTGGATTAAACCGTGCCGAATCTATAACTTCATACGTTAGCTTTCTATCGTCTAATATCTCTGCTACTTCGGAAAGTATTTTTTTGTTTAAATCAGGAACTTCAATAAAATTTCCTTGCCGAGTATGCCAATTTAGGCCATAAAAAACCAAAACTAAAAGAAAAGACAATACAACCGACAACCATAATAGTTGCCAAAAAAAAGTACGACTAAATAAAAAACGAAAGAAGTGAAGCATGATATACTTAAATGAAGTTCAAAAATAATGATATTTGTGGTATGAAAAAACGCATTGCCGTAGTCATGGGCGGAACCACGTCTGAACACAACAT
>JAYPBW010000001.1:13472-21728 GCA_038124405.1 Flavobacteriaceae bacterium
AATAAATTAGAAAAATATGAACCAGTCTTTGTGTCATCTAAAAAACATCTTTGATGTTACTGCAATTATAATTAGCCCAACGGGTTGGTATGCGAATCACAAAAATCAAGAAGTCCCACTAAATCAAGCTGATTTTAGTTATACATATGAAGGAAAAGCATATACGTTTGATGCTGTTTTTAATGCGGTTCATGGAGCCCCAGGAGAAAATGGAGAACTTCAAATCGTTCTTAATAACGCCAAAATTCCTTACACTGGATGCAGTGCTGAAGTTGCACGCCTAACTTACAACAAATACGAAACGCTAAATTTCTTAGCGCCCCATGGTATTGCCATGGCGACTCACGAATTACTACACAAAAACGATTCGTGGAATACGGATGAACTCATTGAAAAAGTTGGTTTACCCTGCTTTGTGAAAGCAAATAAAGCTGGTAGCAGTTATGGAGTTGTTAAAGTTCATAAAGCCACAGACATGGAAAGTGCTATACATACTGCCTTAAAAGAAGACAATCAAGTTCTAGTGGAAGGATTTTTAGATGGCACCGAGGTTTCCATTGGCGTAATAGAATATAAAGGAGAGATTGTGGTGTTGCCACCAACTGAAATTATTGCAAACGGCGATTTTTTCGATTTTGAAGCAAAATACGAAGGAAATTCTCAAGAAATAACACCAGCAAGGTTGTCAGAGAAACAACTAAATAATCTAAATAAGGCAGTAAAAAAAGTTTTTACAATACTTGGAGCGCGCAGCTTTAGTAGAAGTGATTTTATTTTCAAAGGCGACACGCCTTACTTTCTAGAATTGAACAGTATACCTGGATTAACAGAAGAAAGTTTACTACCCCAACAGGCTAGACACGTGGGCATTGCGCTAAATGACCTATTCTCAGATATGATTCATAGCTGTTTAAAAAACAATACCTTTGAATTATGAAACGAGCGCTTTTTCCTGGCTCTTTTGACCCATTTACTGTTGGGCATCTAGATATTGTTGAACGTGGGAGTAAGATTTTTGATGAGATTATCATTGGGGTAGGAATAAATAGTGAAAAAAAATATATGTTTTCTTTAGATCAGCGTGTTGCTTTCATTGAAGCTTGTTTTAAGCATGATTCCAAAGTGAGGGTGGCGCCCTACAAAGGACTAACTATTGATTTTTGTAAAGAACAAAAAGCAGATTTTATTCTTCGTGGTGTTCGCAACAATGGAGACTTTGAATTTGAAAAGGCTATTGCACGAACCAATAGGCACATGTCTGAAATTGAAACTGTGTTCTTACTTACCTCTGCTGAAACCTCATACATCAGCAGTAGTATTGTTCGTGAAATTATTCGAAATAAGGGTGACTACAGCACTTTTATTCCTCCTCAAATAAAAATTTGATCAGCTTCGCTTTAGAAAACAAATGCGAGATGTTTGGATAGGTTTTTTCAAGGGATTTAAGTGTTTTTTTCTTTCCTTTCCATAACGCTTTTGTGATGTCTTCCTTGGTTTCAGGAACTAAATTACCATCATAAGATGTTGTCATGTGAAACCAATGCGACTCCTTTAATTGAAAACGATTATTACGTTTAAAAATATGATACGTTTTACCAAGTAGCGTTCCAACGTTAAGTTTTTTAACACCTGTTTCTTCTTTAACTTCACGTTTTCCACCTTTCTGTAAAGTTTCTCCCTTTTCTACCTTTCCTTTGGGTAAATCCCATCTCTTTTTGCGGTATATAAAAAGTACTTGCTTTTGGTCATTTTGAACTACGCCGCCAGCTGCTACGGTAACGGGAAGTTTCTTTTTAAAAAGGGATATGAGTTTATCTGGGTTTTCGTGAACAAGATATAAGGTATCAACATTGGTTGTGCGTAATGTGCGAATGATCTTCTTGAAAGGGGTTGACTTAAGCGGTAGTGCTTTTGATCTAGGCATTTTTGGCGCCTCAGTTGTAAGGATTATCTCCTTCTTATTGACAAAAACTTTATACATTTGCGTTATATGCCTATGGAATCCTCCACTTCACAGCAAGTAGCCGAATACCTTTTACAAATTAAAGCAATTAAGCTTGAACCCAAAAACCCTTTTACGTGGGCAAGCGGATGGAAATCGCCCATATACTGCGACAACCGAATCACGCTTTCTTACCCTAAAATAAGACGTTTTTTGTGTGAAGCCATGGCACAAGATATTAAAGTCCGCTATCCACAAGCCAAAGCTATTGCTGGAGTAGCTACTGGTGCCATTGGAATTGGGATATTAGTAGCTGAAGCACTGAATTTACCTTTTATGTATGTGCGTCCTCAGCCCAAAAAACACGGACGACAAAACCAAATAGAAGGTCAATTTGATCCAAGCGCTCCCACGGTAGTTGTTGAAGATTTAATAAGTACCGGAAAAAGTAGCCTGCAAGCTGTAGAGGCATTGCGGAATGCAAACATCCCTGTTTTAGGAATGGTGGCATTGTTTAGTTACGAATTTGATATCGCCAAAAAAAATATGCAACAATCCAACGTTGAACTCAAGACACTTTCGGGATACGAGGCATTGATTGACACGGCTATTGCCACAAATTATATTGCACCCGAACAAGAAAAAGTATTAAAACAGTGGCGCGAAGCACCACAGTTATGGAATCCAACAATTTAAAAGATGAAATTAGAAAGCACTACTGGGGTTGTATCATCACCCATTACAGCAGTTTTTGAAAAGCTATCCAACGCTGAAACATATGAAAGATTAATGCCAGATGAGGCCAGTTTTAGAATTGTTGACCAAAAGCATTTTAGTTTTAAGTTAGGTGGAATGCCTGCTATTCCACTTAAATTGGAACGGCAAACCCCGCATAGTCAAATTGTATTGGCGGCCAATGGAGGAAATGTACCCTTTGAATTGTTGGTCAATCTAACTAAAATTGATTCGAACACACAAATAAAATTGGTCTTTGAAGGAAATATAAATCCAATGATGCAAATGATGGTAAAAAAACCATTGACTCAGTTTTTAGAGGCGCTTATCGGCAATGTGCAAAAGCTGTAAAAACTAGTTTTTTCTCTTCAAAGGCTTCCTTCTTTCCGCCTGGATGCTCTAAAACAATTCGCCCGTCTTGGGCTACGCCCAAAATATTAGCCGTAAATGAAGTTCCATCTTTTTTTTCAAAGGAACATTTTTCACCCATACCGTAAAGAACAGACAAATAACGATCATCATCAGTAATATCTGCACGAATAGATTGCTCTATGTTTTTGGCTAAATCTTCAAAAAGAGATTCTACAGAATAAGATTTACCTGTAGCTATTGCTAAAGAAGTGGCACAGGGAAGTTTTGGGAATTCAAGCTGATTCACATTTATGCCGCAGCCAACTACCACACCCGTAATTCGATTTCCTCTAAGTATCGGTTCAACCAAAATACCGCCAATTTTTTTGTCTTTAACTAAAATATCATTTGGCCATTTAATTTTAAGCCCCGTAATGTTTTCATGACTCAGCATGTCAAAAACGGCCAAACACACACGCTTATTAATTTCAAAAACAGCTTCCTTTGGCATCGAAATATCACCTACATACACAGAACCTGTTAAGTTTTGTCCCTTTTCTGCATGCCACGTTGTTCCCATACGTCCAACACCACTTGTTTGATGTTCTGCCCATACACCAATAGCATTATGCTCTTTGGTTTGTTGCACCCATTGTTTTAAAAAAGCACTCGTAGAATCTACAGAACTGAGCTTGATGATTAACATATATAAACGAATAGATTTGGCATTTAAAATTACGCTACTGAATTAAAATCTTTTGAATCCACTGATTGCTTTGGGCTTCTACTTTCAAAATTAATACTCCATTAAAAGCGCTAGCATCAATTTTAACATGATTTAAATTTGGTTTTAGATGAGACAACGCTCTACCATTTAAATCAAATAACCGAACCGATTTAACTGTTTGGACAGAATGAATTTCAATTTCGTTCCGTTTATTAACCCATACATGAAGGGGAACTTCTTCGCTAATTTCTTTATGGCTTAAGGGTTGTTTTTGGTAAACACGCACATAGTCTATTTCCATAGCAGCATTAACAAAAGTAGCGGGGTTTGTTCCATTTTCAATAGCAACATTCAACAACAAGAATTGATCTGCATCAAAGGGCCAAGTACTTGAATCCTTAACCGATGGATTATACGTGTAATGCACATTATTATCAACAGAAAATACCATTTTTTCTTCCGTCCATTCTAATTTATATACATGAAATTCGGATGAGACAGTTGATATCGTTTGACCTCCATGGTTAATTGTACCACCATGTGAAGAAGGAGTATGCATAGCACTACTTACATAGTTTTGGTTTTTTCCCCAATGCTCCATAATATCAATTTCTCCGCATGCAGGCCATGAAGTAGTGCCGTAATTTTGTTGCCAATAGGCTCCTAATTCATCAATGTTTTTTCCTAGCATCCAAATGGCAGGCCACGTACCCACACCTGTTGGAAGTTTTGCTCTAACCTCTACTTTGCCATAAGTAAATGCAAATTTTGAATTTAATCTTGCAGATGTAAACTGCTTTGTGTGTCCTTGATCTGTATAGTTCTGCGCCTTAGCCATAATTTTGAGCGTTCCGTCAGACACATAACTATTTTCTATTTCATCTGTATAGTGTTGTAGTTCACCGTTAAACCAACTATACCCGTTTGGCATAATGGTTTGATGAAACCATTTATTACCATCCACTGCACCATTATTTTCAAACTCATCTGCCCAAACTTCTTGATATACAAATTCATTAGAATCAACTGTTGAAGAGACTACAACCTGTCCCCAGTCTGTAGCTGGATTAGCATTTATCCCCTCAAGCAAAAAACCATATTGAATAACGTTAGAATCGTTTGTAGGGGTATAAGAAATATTTAACGACGTCATTTCTGATGTAATTTCCACAAACTCACTTCCAACTAAGTCATAGTTTTGGGTGAATTCTTTTATAAATGCTCTCAAAATATATCTATTGTCGAGGGTGTATGAATCTATATTCGAGGTAAACGTCAGCGTGCCGCCAGGATAGGCACCACTAGCATACTCAATGTAAGTGTTTGCCCCCATCCATTTGTTTCCATCTCCTGCTCCGTTAGACCAGTACGAATCAGATGCATTGTATTGAGAAGTATTGGGTTTCAGGGTAATGGAATGTGAATTGTTTGTAGAAACAAGTGCGATTAAATCTACCAAAGCCCATGTTTGGCCTTCAATGTAATTTCCCTCTGCGCCATTATTGTTATGATAGATGTTCATGTACCCCTTCCACGCTGCATTTTCGTTAATACTAACTGCAACTTGAGCGTTTGAAAAAAGCCCTGTAAAAAAGAGAATGAATATTGAATGAATTGTTATTCCCTTAAAATTCATAGTTTCTGATGTAGTCATTAAAGTATTAAAACTGACAAATTGTCTTTATAAACTGGTTTTTTTACTCTTTATATATTGAAAGTTGATGTATTTTTCAAAAATGAGTCTATTTAGCCCATAAAATGTAGGTGGCACTAAGTTTGATTTAAGAATTTACAAATCTAATTGATTTATGAAGTGGTTACACAAATAACGACTACATTTACAAAGATAAAATTTGCATGACAAAGAAAACCAATACAGACACACTTTTAACCCATATCATTGAGGGTATTGAAGAAGTAAAGGGTGAAGATATCAATGTACTTGATTTAAGAGAAATAGAAAACAACGTGTGTCAGTACTTTGTGGTTTGCTCTGGAAATTCAAACACACAAGTTCGCGCCATATCTAGCTCTGTTCAAAAAGTAGTAAGTAAAGCAATTCATGAAAAGCCTTGGCATGTCGAAGGCCAAGATAGTAGTGAATGGATACTAATGGATTTTGTAGACGTGGTGGTACATATCTTTCAAAAACAAACCCGTTCGCATTACGATATCGAATCGCTTTGGGGTGATGCAAAGCAAACCTTAATAGAATCTAATTACTAATTATGGCAAAAAACGAAAAAATACCACCAAAAAAGCCAGCTCTTAATCCGTACTGGCTTTACGGATCTATTGTATTATTCTTTTTAGGAATGTCCTTTTTTGGAGGAGGAAATGGATTAGGAGACGACCAAAAAATTAATATTTCAAGTTTTGAGCGCTACCTCAATAACGGCGAGGTTAGTAGAGTGGTGGTAATTAACAAAAATACTGCTCAGGTTACACTAACCAAAGAAGCACTACAAGAAACCAAACACAAAAAAGCCAAAAGTTCTGATATTCTTGGCAGAAATAATGACGCTGGTCCTCACTACCAATTTGAAGTTGGAAACCTAGAATTATTCCAAAAAAAATTAGAAGCTGCTGAAGAAAAAGGGGTTGCTTTTAGCTATGAATTTAAGACCATTGAAAGCCGTTGGTTAGATGTATTAATTGGCTTTTTACCCTTAATTCTAATCATAGCCGTTTGGCTGTTTATCATGAGACGTATGTCTGCTGGTGGCGGTGGCGGTGGCGGAGCCCAAATTTTCAATATTGGGAAATCTAAAGCAAAACTTTTTGATGAAAAGACTGACGTTAAAGTAACTTTTAAAGACGTTGCCGGACTTGAAGGTGCTAAAGAAGAAGTTCAAGAAATTGTAGATTTCCTTAAAAACCCTACAAAATACACTGTTCTTGGAGGTAAGATTCCTAAAGGAGCATTGTTAGTAGGACCTCCTGGAACAGGAAAAACCCTTTTAGCAAAAGCCGTTGCCGGCGAAGCTAAAGTGCCGTTCTTCTCGCTATCGGGATCCGATTTTGTTGAAATGTTTGTAGGTGTTGGTGCCTCACGTGTACGCGACTTATTCAAACAAGCCAAAGACAAATCGCCCGCTATTATATTTATAGATGAAATAGATGCTATCGGACGTGCCCGAGGAAAAAACAACATCACAGGCTCTAATGATGAACGTGAAAATACACTAAACCAGTTGCTTACAGAAATGGATGGTTTTGGCACAAACACTAACGTAATTGTTATTGCGGCTACCAACAGGGCCGATGTACTAGACAAAGCGTTAATGCGAGCTGGGCGTTTTGATCGTCAAATTTATGTAGACTTACCCGATTTGAGAGAACGCAAAGAAATCTTTAAAGTGCATTTAAAACCATTAAAATCTGACCCAAAACTAGATGTAGATTTTCTTGCTAAGCAAACACCTGGTTTTTCTGGAGCGGATATTGCAAACGTATGTAATGAATCTGCACTAATTGCTGCCAGAAAAAACAAAAAGAAAGTAGGACGTCAAGACTTTTTAGATGCGGTTGACCGAATTGTTGGCGGTCTTGAAAAGAAAAGTAAAATCATTACACCAGAGGAGAAGAAAACAATTGCTTTCCATGAAGCTGGGCATGCGACTGTTTCTTGGATGCTTGAACACGCTGCACCATTAGTTAAGGTAACTATAGTGCCACGAGGCCAATCTTTAGGAGCTGCTTGGTACTTACCTGAAGAACGTCAAATAGTACGGACAGAACAAATGCTTGATGAAATGTGTGCCACTCTAGGTGGAAGAGCAGCTGAGGATATTATTTTCAACAAGATATCTACAGGGGCATTAAGCGATTTAGTAAAGGTAACACAGCAAGCAAGAGCTATGGTGACTATTTACGGGCTAAATAATAAGATTGGCAACATTACTTATTACAAAGCTAATGAAGGAGAATATGGCTTTACTAAACCTTATTCTGAAGAAACTGCAAAACTCATCGATAGTGAAATATCATCAATTGTAGAACGGGAATACAAACGTGCCATTCAATTGTTGAAAAAACACAAAAATAAACTCACAGAACTCGCTGAACACTTACTTGAAAAAGAAGTGATTTTTAAAGATGATTTGGAGCGCATTTTTGGAGCGCGTCCCTTTGAAAAAAGTGACGAAGTTGAGGCTTCGCCTAAAACCACCCCTAAACCAACTAAAATCACTACGTCTAAAACAAAAAAAAGTAATTCCAACTCCACAAAAGACTAGAACTAATTCGGTTTTGTTACCTTTGTGTAACAAGCCTAATTAGTGAGTAAATTCTGGTCATCATTATTTGGAAAGAAAACCTCTGCTAAAGAGCAAGAGGCGGAAGAACGTGGGCCGCATATGCCCCACAAAGAAATGCCTATTGAACAAACCTTTGCGGAAAAATTCACTAACAGAGGTGGTAAATTTATTTACTGTGAGCAATTAGATGATGCAAAATCTACCTTCGCTGACGTTATTAAGGAATATCCATCAGAAGTAAG
>JAYPBW010000001.1:21738-23763 GCA_038124405.1 Flavobacteriaceae bacterium
GTTTAGACCCCTCGCTTGCTGAAAAATTGGATACTGGCATTACGCAAACCAAAACAAACCTAAATGCGAAGATTATGTTATGTGGCTGTGAGTCGCTTGTTGCCTATGATGGTAGTATTGTGGTTTGTGAACGCCAGCTTGGCTCAAATAAGCTTTCTGACCTTCCTGATACTCTAATCATACTGGCCGGCACACGTCAGTTTTCTAAAACCGTATCTGATGCACTTAAGAACATTAAGCACCGTTACGCCGAAAGTATTCCTCTTAATATTACTTCAATTAAGCAGTTCAAAACGGAAGCATATAATGAAGAAAATTACATGAACTACGGCAGTGGTGTTAAAGAAGTGTTTTTATTATTGCTCGAGGATTTTTCATGACACTATTTGTTCGATCCATCACATCATTGGTTTTTGCAGGACTTCTTCTAGGTAGCTTGTATTTAAACACCGTATTTTTTACAATGGTCGTTTTTGTGATGGCATGCTTGGTACTATGGGAACTTCAGGAAATTACAGGTTACAGAGCAAATATCCACTATCTATTTTTACCTGTAATGGTGTTTTTATCGTATTTGTTTGAACCCACAAATTTCATATTGATGATTTTTGGAATCATCGGCATATTGATTTTAGGAAAATTCTATTGGAGCAATAAAAAAGTCTCATTGTCAAGGTTATTCATCAGAACTGTTTGTATTTTGGGGGTTGGAGTACCACTAAGCTTACTCATTTTTTTGGGGAATCATAATCCAGATGCTGTAGCCTTGTTTTTTGGAGTTATATGGCTTAATGATTCGGGCGCGTATTTAGTCGGTTCTTACGTTGGAAAACACAAATTAGCCCCGGAAATCTCTCCAAACAAGACCATTGAAGGTAGCATTGGAGGCGTATTAATCAGTGCTATAGTTATGATGTTTCTAGGAAGCTATTTTTCGATTTTTGAACCACTCGTTATGCTTTTTGCCATCATTATGACAGCCCTTTTTGGGAGTTTAGGTGATTTAATTCAATCCAAGATTAAACGACTGTGTAAAGTGAAAGACAGCGGTAGTGTTTTACCTGGTCATGGAGGAATGTACGATCGATTAGACAGTTCCCTTTTTGCTTTACCAATATTTATATTTATTTTATTTTTATTTGGACATGTTTCATAAAGAAGGTTTTACCATCATCATTATCAGCTTTGTGCTTTTTTCTGCAGCGGCAATTCTTGCTGAACAATTTATTACGCTAAAATGGTTAAAAGCAACAACACAAGTAGCGTCACTTATTTTTTTAGTATTGATTCTACAATTTTTCAGAAACCCTAGCCGACCTCCTCTTGCTCTTTCAGGTGCTGTTGTTGCCCCCGTTGATGGAAAAGTGGTTATCATTGAAGAAGTAGAAGAACCTGAATACTTTAAAGGAAAGCGACTACAGGTTTCCATCTTTATGTCGCCCCTAAATGTTCATGTAACTCGTTATCCGGTTTCGGGGGAAGTTGTCTTTAGCAAATATCATCCTGGAAAATACTTAGTAGCATGGCATCCTAAATCATCTACGCTAAACGAGCGAACAACTATAGTAGTAAAGAATGCTACTTTTGGAGAAGTTTTATACCGTCAAATTGCTGGTGCTTTAGCGCGCCGAATTGTAAACTATTCTAAGGTTGGCGATAAAGCTGTTCAGGGAACAGATGCAGGGTTCATTAAGTTCGGGTCTCGTGTAGATGTCTTTTTACCACCCAACACTCCTGTACAAGTTAAAATAGGTCAAAAGGTAAAAGGTGGCGTGACACTTATTTCGGATAACGCTGCCAATTAAAGTGACGCTAGTCTCGCTTTAAGTGCAGTAATTTTGGTTTCTGCGTCTGCTGCTTTTTTTCGTTCCAGCTGTACTACATTCTCGGGGGCATTTGCCACAAAACGTTCATTGGCAAGTTTTTTCTCAACCGATTTCAAAAAACCTTCTTGATAAGATAGCTCTTCTTTTATTTTTTCACGTTCTTCTTCAACATTAGACACCGAAACAGGCACAAAATACT
>JAYPBW010000001.1:23773-31374 GCA_038124405.1 Flavobacteriaceae bacterium
CGGGGGCAGTAGCTTGATGATTCCATTTCGAAACGTTCACTAACTTTTTGACCAATGGCCGCAAAGATGTGCTGTCTTTTTTGGTTTCAATAATTTGAATTGATTCTTTAAACGGAATCTGCTGTTTTTTTCGAATGGTACGAAGTTGGGCAATTATTTCGGCTGTATGGTCAAACTGTTTTAGCAAAGAATTTTCAACGGTCTCTTGACTAGGCCAGGATGACACTATTAATGCTTCTTCTTTGGTTCGTGGTTTTAGGGCGTGCCATAGCTCTTCAGACAAAAACGGCATAAATGGGTGAAGAAGTCTCAAATTGTCTTCAAATAACGCACAAACTTTCTGAAAAGTTTCTGCATCAATTCCAGCGCCGTATGATGGTTTAACTATTTCTAATAGCCAGGAGCAGAAGTCGTCCCATACAAGTTTATAGCTAGCCATTAATGCATCAGATATGCGATATTTAGTAAAGTGATCGTCTATGGTAGCTAAGGTGTGTTGAAATTTAGCTGAATACCATTCAAGTCCTATTTTTGCGGTTTCACAAGGCGCTATATTTTCATCTACTTTCCAGCTTTGTACTAGTCGAAAAGCATTCCAAATTTTGTTGGCGAAATTTTTTCCTTGTTGACAAAGATTTTCATCAAACAACAAGTCGTTTCCTGCAGCTGCGCTCAATAATAGCCCCACGCGTACTCCATCTGCGCCATAGGTTTCCATTAGCTTAATGGCATCGGGAGAATTCCCGAGTTGTTTCGACATTTTTCTTCCTTGACTATCTCGAACAAGACCTGTTAAGTAAACATGAGAAAAAGGTTTTTCGGCACGCAATGCATATCCCGACATAATCATTCGTGCTACCCAAAAGAATAAAATATCTGGACCCGTTACAAGTTCTTGTGTGGGGTAATAGTAAGACACTTCTTTATTATCGGGCTCCAATACGCCGTTAAAAACAGAAATAGGCCATAGCCATGACGAAAACCACGTGTCAAGCACATCTTCATCTTGCGTTAAATCTTGCAACGTAAGGGCGCTGTTTCCTGAGGCCTTTTTGGCTTTTTCTAGTGCTTCCTCTTTTGTAGCAGCCACTACAACATTTTCGTTGTGAGAGCCATAATAATATGCTGGAATTTGATGTCCCCACCACAACTGCCTAGAAATATTCCAATCACGAATATTATTCATCCAATGCCTGTATGTATTGATGAATTTTTGAGGTACAAGTTGTACATCGCCTTGTTCTACAGCATCTATTGCCGGTTTCGCTAAACTTTCCATTTTTAAAAACCATTGGTCGGAAAGGCGTGGCTCAACAATGGCTTTTGTTCGTTCTGAAGTGCCTACTTTGTGCACATGAGGGACCACCTTAACCAAACATCCATTAGCCTCTAATTCTTTTACAATTGCTTTACGGACCTTGAACCTGTCTTGCCCTTTGTAATGCAGTCCTTCATGATTTAAAGAGCCGTCGGGGTTGAAAATGTCTATAAATTTAAGTTTGTGTTTGTCACCAAGCGATTTATCATTTTCGTCATGAGCAGGAGTTACTTTCAAACATCCTGTACCTAAATCAGTACTTACATAGTCATCTGTAATAATAGGTACTACACGGTTTACTAGGGGAACTATTGCGTTTTTATCTTTCAAATCTGCATAACGTTCATCTTCAGGATGAATTGCAACTGCAGTATCTCCAAACAAAGTTTCGGGTCGTGTAGTGGCAACAACTACTTTTTTATCACTTCCTTCAATGGCATAAGCAATGTGGTACAAATTCCCTTGGCGTTCGTCATAAATAACTTCTTCATCAGATAGTGTAGTTTGTGCCTCAGGATCCCAATGTACCATGCGGTATCCACGATATATTAGCCCTTTTTCATACAAATCAACAAACACTTTTAAAACCGATGCTGACATGTCATCATCGAGTGTGAATTTAGTACGTCCCCAATCGCATGAGCATCCCAGTTTTTTGAGCTGTTCTAAAATAATTCCTCCATGCTCATGAGTCCAATTCCATGCATGCTCTAAAAAGGCTTCACGTCCAATAGTTGCTTTATCGATTCCATCATTTTTTAGCTTATTTACAACTTTAGCTTCGGTGGCTATAGAGGCATGATCTGTTCCTGGAACCCAACAGGCGTTATATCCTCGCATTCGAGCCCGCCTAATTAGAACATCCTGCAAAGTATTATTCATCAAATGTCCCATATGCAGCACACCCGTAACATTGGGTGGCGGAATAACAATTGTATAAGGCTGCCGCTCATCTGGTTTAGAATCAAAAAATCTATTTTCTAGCCAGTAATCGTACCATTTTTGCTCTATAGAAGATGGTGTAAACTTAGAAGGAATGGACATGAACAATGCGTTAATAAACGCAAATGTAGGCATCGATACGTGAAATTGAAAGACCTATTTTTGTTCAATGGGCAAGAATTGTGTATTTTAGTGAAACCAAATTTAACGTCATGAAAAAAGTTTTTCTTTCTTTTTTATTCTTAGGTCTTAGTTATACCGTTGCAGGACAACAAGCGGCTACGATCACTTTTGACACTTTAGTCATTGATTATGGCGTCATTAATAAAGGTGATGATGGAGTCCGTCAATTTAGATTTACAAATACAGGTAATGCAGATTTAAAAATTAATCAAGTGCGTTCATCATGTGGTTGTACTATACCCAAAAAACCATCAACACCAATTGCACCAGGCGCTTCTGACATCATTGAAGTTAAATACGACACAGAGCGGATAGGGCCAATTCGAAAAACCATTACCGTAGCATCGAATGCTTCAAATGGCATGGTAGCTCTTAAAATAAAAGGAGAAGTTCAAGATCTCTAGGGGCAAGTACTAGTCATACACGTTCAATTTTCGCATCTTTGCAGGCAAAACAATCTTAGATGCCAAACATTTCGCGTAAAGGAGCTAACTTACCCACCTCGCCTATTCGCAAACTTGCCCGCCAAGCCACACTTGCGAAAGAAAAAGGGATAAACGTTTATCACTTAAATATTGGACAACCTGATTTAGCAAGTCCAAACAGTGCACTTCGGGCAATAAAAAACTACAGCGAAGATGTTATTGCTTATGGACCCTCGGAGGGAACGCAGTCATTTAGACAGAAACTTGTGAATTACTACAAGCAACACCATATCACAGTTGAAACCGATGATATTTTGGTAACTACTGGAGCTAGTGAAGCTATCATTATGGCGCTTGATTGTATCACTAACGAGGGTGATGAACTCATCATCCCTGAGCCATTTTATGCCAATTATGAAACTTTTGCCGCTGCTTGTGGGGTTAAAGTAATAGGTATTCCATCAGCCTTTGAAACTCAATTCGCTTTACCTCCCATTGAAAAAATTGAAGCCGCCATTACCGCTAAAACTAGAGCACTTTTTATTTGTAATCCCAACAATCCGTCGGGATATGTTTACAGCGCAAAGGAGCTTGAAGCATTAGCCAAATTAGCTCTTAAACACGATCTGTTTTTTATTGTAGATGAGGTGTACCGCGAGTTTGTTTATAATGGAAATACGCATACTTCTGTGCTGCAAATAGAAGGACTAGAACAACATGCTATTTTAATTGACTCCATGTCAAAAAGATACAGCATGTGTGGGGCAAGAATAGGGTGTCTTATTACAAAAAATAAAGAAATCATACATGCAGCGTTGAAATTCGCACAATCTCGTCTGTGTCCGCCTTCAATTGCATTGCATGCTTGTGAAGCTGCGCTGGAAGAGCCCAAGCAATATCTAATTGATGCGGTTGACGAATACCACAAAAGAAGAGAAACAGCACTAGCGTGTTTGAATGCCATTGAGGGTGTTAAAGTTGCGCAACCAAAAGGTGCTTTTTATTGCTTGGTGCGTTTACCCGTTCTTGACAGTGACGATTTCGCAAAATGGATGCTAGAATCTTTCAGTCATAATGATGAAACTCTTATGGTAGCCCCTGCAAATGGTTTTTTCTCCGGAGATTTTTCTGGGAAAGATATGATCCGTATTGCATTTGTGTTAAATACAGAAAAACTAAAAAGAGCTTTAGAGCTGTTGGCACTTGGCTTAGCTGCCTATCCAAAAAAAATAAATGGAAACTAAGAAAAAGGTATCCTTAACGAGCTATAATACATTTGGAGTTTGCGCAAAAGCACCACTTTTTGCCGAAGTAAAATCTAGTTTAGAGCTACAAGAAGTATTGAAAGACACGCGCTTTGAAAATGCATTTATTTTAGGCGGAGGAAGTAATGTTTTATTTTTAAATGACCTAGAACAACCTGTTGTAAAAGTTTCTATCCCCGGAATCCGCATAATTGAAGAAACCAACCAAACGGCTATTGTATCGGCAGGTGCTGGTGTTGTCTGGCATGACTTGGTGATGTGGTGTGTTGCCAATAATTTAGGTGGAATTGAGAATCTTAGCTTAATTCCGGGACTGGTTGGTGCTGCGCCTATTCAAAATATTGGCGCCTATGGTGTTGAGCTAAGTGATGTATTCCATAACGCCATTGGCATTAATCGAAAATCTGGTAATTCAAAGATTTTTGAGGCAGAAGAATGTTTATTTGACTACAGAGACTCTGCTTTTAAAAACGATTTAAAAGATGAATTTGTCATTACAACCCTTCGTCTATCATTAACGAAAAACAATCATCAACTTCAATTAGGCTATGGTGGCATACAAGAAACCCTTAATGACATGAAAGTTGACACGCCTACAATTGATGATGTTGCCAAGGCTGTAATACGAATCCGGAGAAGTAAACTTCCAGACCCTGAAGAGCTTGGTAATGCTGGTAGTTTTTTTAAAAATCCCATTGTTGCTGCTTCCAAAGCAAATGCTTTGCTAGAGCACTATCCAGAAATGCCCAGTTATGAAATTAATGAAAGCTTTGTCAAAATACCTGCGGGATGGCTTATTGAACAAACCGGGCTTAAAGGTGAGGTTTTTGGAAATGTGGGTATGCACAAAAAACAAGCACTTGTATTGGTCAATTACGGAAATGCAACTGGAGAAGAGCTTTGGAAACACGCCCAACGGGTAGCTCAACGGGTTTTTGAAAAGTTCGATATTTCCCTTGAGCCCGAGGTAAATCTGATACAATAATTTTTAATTACATTTAAATCATGAAACTTTTTCTGATTACGCTAGTACTTTTGGCTTTGGCTTTTGCTGGAATTGCCATCAAAATATGGGCTAAAAAAGGAGGAGAGTTTGCCGGGACTTGCGCTAGCCAAAGTCCTTTTTTAAATAAAGAAGGTGAACCTTGTAGCCTATGTGGAAAACTTCCAAGTCAACAAACCGATTGCGACCTACCCAAACCTGAACACAATTAAAAAGCGGTGGCAGAATTAGCTTCACATGATGAAAAAATTAAATTGGCTCGTGACGGCAATCAACACGCCTTTAGGTATTTGTTAGAGTATTTCTGGAATGATGTGTATGGATTTATGCTTCAACGCACACAAAATGAAAACGAAGCCGAAGATTTAACAATACGTTGTTTTGGAAAAGCATTTGAGAAAATAAGTACCTATAACAGTGAATACGGGTTTAAAACATGGCTAACTACTATCGCCAAAAACCTTCACATAGATCAGATTCGAAAAAAGAATATTTCAACCATTACTACAAAAACCAGCCAGGATGTAGCGCAAAATATTGCCGACAACGCTCCCGACCCAGAAGATGATTTAATTCGAAAACAACGACTAGAAACACTACTTAACAACATAAAAACCCTAAAACCTCATTACAGAGAAGTTATTCAACTTAAATACCTACAAGAACTAAGTATCAAACAGATTGCTAAAAAACTCGATAGCAGCGAAAGCACCATTAAAGTAAAACTTATGCGCGCACGAAAATTATTGGCAGAAGTATTAGCAAATAATAACTCCTAAATTAAATGAGTTTTTTTAAGAAACTTGGACCTGGGTTACTGTTTGCTGGTGCAGCAATTGGCGTATCACATCTAGTACAATCTACAAGAGCAGGAGCCGATTTTGGTTTTGGACTTGTGTGGGCATTATTGCTTGTAAACCTAGTTAAATATCCTTTTTTCCAGTATGGACCTCGCTATGCTTTGGCCACAGGAGAAAGCCTATTGGAAGGCTATCAACGTATGGGGAAAGGGGTTTTGGTAGCATATTACGTACTCAATTTGGGCACTATGTTCACCATTCAGGCGGCTGTAACTGCAGTTACAGCTGGTATAGCGTCTCGCTTATTGGGCATTGATTCTACTGAATGGACATCAGTAATTGTTGCCGTATGCTGCTTTTTGTTGTTGTGGAGAGGAACGTATAGCTGGTTAGATAAAAGCATGAAAATTATTGTATCTGTGCTGAGCATTAGTACACTGATAGCAGTTGCGTTTGCTTTTGATGCAAATCCAAAATTGACTTTAGAACAAGTATTACCCATAAATTCAGCAGAATGGATTTTTCTAATCGCATTTATGGGTTGGATGCCAGGGCCTTTAGATATTTCCATTTGGCATTCCATTTGGGCACTCGAAAAGAAAAAAATAAATCCAACGACTACATTAAAAGCATCATTGTTTGATTTGAATCTTGGCTATGGCGTAACTCTTTTATTGGGGCTGTGTTTTATTATTTTGGGAGCTACAGTTATGCATGACTCAGGAGTCACATTTTCATCAAGTGGGGCAATTTTTGCGGGGCAACTCATTGGGCTTTACACTTCCTTAATGGGAAGTGGTTGGTTTATCATTATTGCGATTGCCGCATTAGCCACTATGATAAGTACAACGCTAACCACCTTAGACGCATCTCCAAGAGTAATGGCACACACCACAACATTACTAAATGGAACGTTTTTTAGAAGTCAACAAGCATGGATGCTGATTCTTACCATAGGCACTTGCCTTATTTTTTTAGTGTTTGCAGCTGAAATGGGCTTGCTTGTACAAATTGCAACCGTACTTTCTTTCTTAACTGCGCCGTTCTATGCAGCTGCAAATTTGCGGTTGGTAACAGGAAAACATATGCCATCTCAGCACCGACCAAAAAAACCACTCGTTTTAGCTAGTGTTTTGGGCATTCTGTTTTTAATAGGGTTCAGTTTAGCATACTTAGCAGTGCTTTTTTGATGCCATATTTCTTTTGTAAATTTGCATTCATAAAAATTGCTTTATGTCTAACACGGTTACAACTCCAGCTCCTGCAAGAACTCCAAAGCCAAAATGGCTTCGAGTAAAGCTACCCACAGGAAAAAAATATACTGAACTTCGTGGATTGGTTGACAAGTATGAGTTGCACACCATATGTACTTCGGGAAGTTGTCCAAATATGGGTGAATGCTGGGGTGAAGGTACCGCCACCTTTATGATTTTAGGAAATATCTGCACTCGGTCATGTGGTTTCTGTGGCGTACAAACAGGTCGTCCAGACACGGTAGATTGGGCTGAACCCGAGAAGGTTGGGCGTTCTATCAAGATTATGGGCATTAAACATGCCGTAATTACGTCGGTTGATCGTGATGATTTACCCGATCAAGGTACTATTATTTGGACCGAAACCGTACAAGCTATACGCCGTATGAATCCAAACACGACCCTCGAAACC
>JAYPBW010000001.1:31384-48134 GCA_038124405.1 Flavobacteriaceae bacterium
AATTCCCGACTTTCAAGGTCAAGAGCACTTGCTAGATCGCATTGTAAAAGTGGCGCCAGAGGTAGTGTCACATAATATGGAAACCGTAAGAAGACTCACTCCAGAAGTTAGAATACAAGCCAAATACGACAGAAGTTTAGAAGTGCTGCGATATCTCAAGCAAGAAGGTGTGCATCGTACAAAATCTGGGTTAATGCTAGGCCTTGGTGAAACTGAAGAGGAAGTAGTTGAGAGTATGCAAGATTTACGAAAAGCTAATGTAGATATCATTACCCTTGGACAATACTTACAGCCTTCCAAAAAGCACCTTCCTGTTACTGAATTTATTACGCCAGAACAATTTAAAAAATACGAGGTTTTAGGCAAGGAAATGGGCTTTCGTCATGTAGAAAGTGGCGCACTTGTACGCTCATCATACAAGGCACACAAGCACATTGAGTAGTTTATCTTAACAGGGCTTTTTCTACAGTTTTAAGAAACCCATCCTCATTTTCTTGAAAGGCTACATGAACACCTAAATAATGCAGTTGTTTAAGTTTATAAGGAGCAAGGCGCATCATATCTTTCTCTGTGGTTAAAATAGGTTGATTTGAATTTCGCAACACCTCTATTTCTTTGTTGGAAAACGCATGATGATCTGGATATGCTTTGTGTGTAAAACGAGCTTTTTGGTTTTTTAAAAATGTTAGTAAAGTGTTCGGATTGGCAATACCCGTTATCAACATAAATGGGTTTTGAACAAATTTGGACAACGCTACTTCTGTAGCACCACGAACATGAGTGTCGTATTTCAAGGAAGTGAAAAACAGTTTTTGGTGTGGAGCTATACCTAACTTGGTTTTATAGGTGTTTTTGGTTTCTTCGTCGAGTGGTGAAGGGCATTTAGTAACCACGACCACGTCGGCTTGTAGCGCAGCAGAAGCGGATTCGCGCAAATTACCCACAGGAAGCAAAGCATCCGAAAACCATGGGTTTTGAAAAGTAGTGAGTACAATCTTAAACGAGGGTTGTAAGGGCAAATGCTGCAGGGCATCGTCTAAAATAAAAGCATCAAGGTGAGGGTAATCTTGTAACATTTGCTTAATACCTTGAGGACGTTTTTCACATACCGAAATAGCTACTTTTGGATGGTGGTGAGCCAATAACAATGGTTCATCTCCTACGTTTTTAGAAAGTGAATCGGCAGTTACCTTGACGTAGCCTTTTGTACTTCGTCCGTATCCACGACTTAACATTCCGAGTGTATATTTTTTAGAAAAATGGCTCAGCAGATAATCCACCATAGGCGTTTTTCCTGTGCCTCCAGTAGAAATATTACCAACCACAACCACTGGCACTGGAGCACTAAAACGTTTAAAAACACCTGATTTATACAGAGATTTACGAATACAAACAGCAGTACCAAACAAAATTTGAAATGGAAATAATGCTTTTCTCCAAACAGCCATAAAAACAAAAGTAGAACTTTTATCTTTGGAACAACATGACAGTACGTAAAATAACATCTCAATTAGAGCAGTGGGCACCTCTTGCCTATGCAGAAGACTTTGACAATGTGGGTTTGTTAGTCGGAGATTTAGATATGAAAGTAAATGGTGTGCTTGTAACCCATGATGCTTTAGAATCTGTTATAGATGAAGCCATTGAAAAAGAATGCAACTTAGTAATATGCTTTCATCCTATTATTTTTCAAGGACTTAAAAAGATTACAAACCGTTCGTATGTTGAACGAGTCGTGGCAAAAGCCATCAAAAATGATATTGCCATTTATGCTCTACACACGGCACTTGATGTGCAATTATACGGTGTAAACCTTGGACTCGCCCAAGCATTTAAATTAGAAAACAAAAGCGTCTTAGTTCCCACAAAAGGTAGTCTGTTAAAACTGAATACTTACGTGCCTCATGCACATTTAGAATCAGTTCGATCTGCCTTATTTACAGCAGGTGCTGGTGCCATTGGGAACTATGCCGAATGTAGCTTTACATCGGATGGTTCAGGGAGTTTTACTCCTCTTGAGGGGAGTAATTCCTATACGGGAGAAAAAGGAATTAGACACCTTGAGGCTGAAACTCAAATACAAGTAGTGCTGCCTAAACATTGTAGAACCGCCGTCATTACTGCATTACATAATGCGCATCCATATGAAACGGTTGCCTATGAATTGACCGTTTTAGAAAACACTAGAACAGACATTGGCATGGGCTGTATTGGCGACTTACCAAGCCACGTTGATGCAATAGACTTCTTACATCTAACAAAGGAAATTACGGGTACACCTGTATTAAAACACAGCACCCTTTTGAACAAAAAAATAAAACGTGTTGCTTTATTGGGGGGCTCTGGAAGCTTTGCTATAGATGCTGCTAAACAAAATGGAGCTGATGCGTTTATTTCTTCCGATATGAAATATCACGATTTTTTTAAAGCAGAAAATCAATGTTTACTGATTGACGTGGGGCATTATGAGAGTGAACAATTCACCAAAAAAATAATCATAGAGTTTCTTAGCAAAAATTTCCCTAATTTTGCGGTCATTTCATCTAAAAAGGATACAAATCCAGTTCATTACTTCTAACTATGGCTAAAAAGAAAGCTGAAACTACTGTCGAAGAAAAATTACGCGCACTGTATAACCTCCAACTCGTGGACACTCGTATTGACGAAATTCGCAATGTCCGTGGAGAATTGCCTTTAGAGGTTGAAGACCTTGATGCTGAGGTAGCTGGTCTTGATAAAAGACTAAGTAACCTTGGAATCGAAGTAGGTGCCTACGAGGACGAGATTAAGGTTAAGAAAAATAGCATCGAAACCTCAAAAGAGCTTATCAAAAAATACAATGAGCAGCAAAAAAATGTGCGCAACAATCGTGCATACGAATCGTTGAATAAAGAAATTGAATACCAAGAGCTCGAAATTCAATTGGCCGAAAAGCAAATCAAACAACTAAAAGCGCTTATTGAGCAAAAAAATGAAGTTGTAGGAGAAACTACCACAAAACTCGATGAACGTAAAAATCATCTTCAGCACAAAAAAGATGAATTAGATGCCATTTTAGCTGAAACACAAAAAGAGGAAGACCTTCTACTTGAAAAGTCAAAAGAATTTGCCGAAAAAGCTGATGAGCGATTGGTAACTGCTTATCAACGTATTCGTTCTTCTGTAAAAAATGGATTAGCCATAGTTTCTGTGGAGCGTGGTGCATCGGGAGGGTCGTTTTTTACTATACCTCCGCAAGTGCAATTAGAAATTGCATCTAGAAAAAAAATTATCACTGACGAGCACAGTGGAAGAATCTTAGTTGACAAAGATCTTGCCGAAGAGCAAGAAGTTTTCATGAACGGTATTTTCACAAAAAGTTAATACCTCTAAAGTTTCAAAGAACCTTTGATGCGCTACAAATTATTTTATAGCGCATTTTTTTTGATGTAATATTGTTATATTTATAACAATATTAATCCTTTTTCTTATAAAATGAACAATATTGCAGTTCTTGGCCTAGGTAAAGTCGGCACATTGGTAGGGATTTTATTGAGTCAGCAATTCGATGTGATAGGGTACGACAATAATACACCCCATTACAAAATGAAGATTCCATTTCCATGTCAGAAAGTCGATGTAAGCAAATCAAAAATTATAAAACAGATTATTGAGTGTTGCGATGCCGTTGTATCAGCGCTACCTTACTTTTTAAATAAAAATGTGGCTGCCGAAGCACACCAAAAAGGAGTGCATTATTTTGACTTGACAGAAGATGTGAGCACCACTCAATTTATTGAATCTTTAGCCAAAAATGCTACAAGTGTGTTAGCTCCTCAGTGTGGACTTGCACCCGGGCTAATTGGTATAATTGGTGGCGACCTAGCTAGTAGATTTGATTCTATTCGGGATATTGAACTTCGCGTTGGTGCGTTACCAAGATATCCAAATGGACAGCTGTCTTATTCCTTTACGTGGTCACCTATTGGAGTACTTAATGAGTACCTGAATGATGCAGAAGCCATTCAAAATGGCAAAAGAAAAAAAGTACCATCACTAGATGGCTTTGAACAGATGAATATTGAAGGACAAGAATACGAGGCATTTACTACATCGGGTGGTTTAGGAACTATGTGTGCTACTTTTGAAGGAAAAGTGGATACCCTAAACTATAAAACCATACGTTATCCTGGACACGGGAAGTTAATGCGCTTCTTAATGTATGAACTCATTTTAAAAAACGATTTGCCTAAACTTGAACATATCCTTACCCATGCAAAGCCGCCCGTAGATGAAGACTTGGTGCACGTATATGCTGTAGTTGAAGGATTTATAGATGAAAAATTAAATCGAAAAGAGTTTTTTAAAACTTATTTCCCAAAAAAAATTGCAGGGCAAACATGGCGTGCAATATCTTGGACCACAGCAGCATCTATAGCTGCGGTAGTAGAATTGGTAGCTTTAGGCAAATTGCCAAAAAAAGGATTTATAAAGCAAGAAAAAATAAATGTTTTGGATTTTTTTGCAACCAAAAATGGTTCCTTATTTAATGCTAAATTGCCGTCATGAAGTTCAGCAGCAAAACCCCTTTAGATAGCGTTTTAAATGGGCTCTTTAAGCCTTATGCCGAACGAGTACCAGATGTAAAAAAAATAACATCTGCTATGATTGAGAAGGGATTGATATCAAGTCAGTCTGACATTGTAAATGATCACATCGCTTTTAGAACGTTAGGTGTTCCGCATTTAGGCATTTCTTCTTTGGAGCGCATTTTTTTGCATTTCGGCTACATCAAAAAAGATGATTACGCTTTTGACGAAAAAAAATTAGATGCCTATTGGTATAAACCACCTCACGAAAAATATCCTCGTGTTTTTATAAGTGAACTTCGTATAAACGAAATTCATCCTTCTGCAAGTGGTATTCTTAAGAGCTACGTAAAAGACATTCATAATGACCCTGTTGACGATGTGGACTTAAATAACGCTCAGGAAGTAGTTGGGTTTTTACACAAACCTCTTTGGAAACTCCCTACATGGGAAGATTACCATACGGTAAGTACATACTCTGAATATGGAGCGTGGGTTCTATACAATAGATATTACCTTAACCACTATACCATTAGTCTCCACGAATTGCCGAAGCCCTACAATCATTTAGAAAAGTTTAATGCATTTTTAGAATCGCTTGGGGTACAACTGAATAACGCAGGTGGTAAAATTAAAACAAGTACCGACGGGTTATTGCGCCAAAGCAGCACTGTTGCACAAATGGTGTCGAGCATGTTTGCCAACAAAGAAAAGCACGATATAGCTGGAAGTTATGTGGAGTTTGCAGAACGCGCCGTTTTGCCGACATTCTCACACCTAACAGAAGATGAAATTACCCCTCTGCATCGAAGAGACGGATTTGAGGTGAACAATGCAAACAAAATATTTGAAAGCACCTTTAAAAAGCAAACTAAAAGATCTATATAATTTGGTATGGATTAAGTAAATTTTTAGGGTCTAGTGTTTGCTTTAGAGATTTCATTAAATCGATTTCGGCTGGTGTTTTAGAGGTGTGCAAGTATTCTTTTTTGTCTAACCCTATTCCATGTTCAGCAGAAACAGAACCTAAATGTTTTTTAAGATTTCGATACACAATAGCATTGATTTGAGCTGTATGCTCCGAGTCATTCTCTGATTTTCCCACAACCAAATGAATATTACCATCGGCGATGTGCCCAAAAGGCAATACTTTTTCTACAAAAGCCAATTTTTCTAGATCAGCAATAATCAAGCTTATCTCGGTATCCATTTCACCAATTGGAAGACTGATGTCGAAATGCTGTGTTGCATTAAATGATTGTCTAAGTACTTGTGTATCCTCTCGAATACTCCACAATTTTTCAACTTCACGCTCCGATTGCGCTACCACTGCATCGAGAATAAGCTTATGTTCAACTGCTTTGGTTACTGCCGTTTCAAATTTATTGTAGTCCGAATCCATTTCATTTCCTAAACTTTCTATAAATACATAAAATGGATATTTTGTAGATAAAATTGCCTTTTTGCTATCACATTGTGTAGCAGCACAAAATGTTGATTGCCACATGAGCTCATAAGCACTAAGATTTCCTGATAATTCCCTATCCATAAAACGGAGTAATGAAATCACATCATCGAAGCATTGAACCCCTACAAGGGCTGCATAGCGAGAAGTGGGTAATTCATAGAGTCGTAGACACACTTTGGTAATGATTCCCAAGGTACCCTCAGCGCCAATAAACAATTGTTTTAGATCGTAGCCAGAATTGTCTTTAATGATTTTTTTAAGTGATGAAACAATAGTTCCATTAGGCAAGACAACCTCAAGCCCCAAGACCATAGAACGTGTCATTCCATATTTAAAAACACGCATCCCGCCTGCATTTGTCGATACTACACCACCAATCTGCGCTGATCCTTTTGCTCCAAAATTCAAAGGCAAAAAAAGGTTTTTCTGAGCAGCAGTTTCAATAAGTTCTTCCAACACAACACCCGACTGTGCTATTATAGTTTTTGCGTTTTCATCGATTTGCTCAATATTATTCATTTTTTCTAACGAAACAACCCACTGGTGTGATTGCACTTGTGTACCACCAACCATGTTTGTGAGGCCGCCGTGCACTACAACTTCTTGATTATTGGAATAACAAGTTTCTAAAATCCTAGAAACCTCATCTGTTGAAGCTGGAAAAACAACTCCTTTAGCATCAAGAGGAATATCGGGTTGCCACACATGAGTAAAACGTGAAGCCGTCTTACTCCCATGCAGCACATTTGAAGGTCCCACTATCTCTTGAAAGATTTCTAGCATGTATTAAATTTCAGCACAGTTGATTGAGATTCAACTATGGTCAAATATATTAATTCAAAAGGACGTTCCTACAAACCACTGCATTGCATCTGGGTTTCGTAAGGCATCTACAGAAACGACATCTTCTAATGGTTCTCCTTGCAACACTCGCTTTACTGGGATTTCCACTTTCTTTCCACTTATCGTGTAGGGTACTTCAGGAATAGAATAAATTACATCAGGAACATGTCGGGGAGAACATGACATTCGTATGTGTGCCTTGATATCTTTTGAGACAAACTTGTGTTGTGTTTGAACAAATAACACCAATTTATCTATTTCTTGGTTTTGGACGTGAATAACAAGCGCATCATCAATGTATTCGAGTTGATTTAATGCAGCATAAATTTCTGCTGTGCCTATTCGCACACCATGCCTATTCAACGTAGCATCAGATCTGCCATAAATCACCACACCTCCATTTTTGGTTATCATAGCCCAATCGCCATGACTCCAAACTGTACCGAACGCAGAAAAATAGCTTTGCTTATAGCGAGTAAAGTTTTCATCGTTAAGCAACTTAATGGGCATAGAAAGTAATGGTTTAGTAAGTACTAGCTCTCCAGGAGTGTCTATGACTTTTTCTTTATTTAAATTCCAAACCTCAACTGCAGCACCCAACATTTTACATTGAATCTCACCCGGTATTACTTCCATGTCTGGGTGCCCGCCAACAAAAGCAGTACAGACATCGGTGCCTCCGCTAAGAGAAGTTATACTCGTCTCAGGGAATTGATTTTGTAAGCGTTTACACACCTCAGCAGAAAGTGGAGAGCCTGTAGAGCCAATGGTTTTAAGAAGGGAAAAATCAGTTTCTTCCAAAAAAGACGATATACGTTCCATTTGATGCTGAAAATAGACTGCACCTCCACCAAAATGATTCATTTTGGATTTTTTTGCAAAACGCCATAAAACATCTGAGCTAGGATACATGGGTGAACCTTGATACAAACACAATGTAGCACCAAGCAACAAACTACTTAAGGCATAATTCCACATCATCCATCCTGTAGTGGAATACCAAAAGTAACGGTCGCCTTCACCTACATTTTGATGTAAACCCAATGCCTTTACATGTTCTAAAAGCATATGTCCTGTGCCGTGCACAAGTGCTTTAGGCTTACCCGTTGTGCCAGATGAAAACAATACCCAAATAGGCGCAGAAAAGGAAACGGGAGTAAATTGAATTTGACTCAAAGTAGCATGCAAATCATTAAAGGAAGCGTGAGCATCTAAAAAAACGGTATGCTTTATAGAAGGGATACTGTTTTGAATTACGGTGATTCGTTCGCCGCAATCATATTGTTTTCCGTTGTAATGATATTTTGCGTGGGCAAATAAGAATTTGGGCTTCAGTTGCTCAAAGCGTTCACAAACTGCAAGAGTGCCAAAATCGGGTGAGCATGAAGACCAAACAGCACCTAGTGCGTTGGTTGCCAAAAGGGCAGCGATGGTTTCAGGAGTATTCGTGCCAAAGCACACTACGGCATCTCCTTTGACGACGCCATGAGCCATTAATTTTTGTTGAAAAAAATATGTTTTAGCAATGAGTTGAGACCAACTAATCTCGGAATAATCTCCTTGCTCAGTCTGAAATATTAAGGCAGGACGCTTCGTAGTTGCCCACTTAAAAATGTGTTGCGAATAGTTAAGTGTAGCTCCTGTAAACCATTTTGTTTCCCAAAAAAAAGAGCCTGGTTCATAAACGTTTTGGTAAGGCGTTTCAAATTCAATAGAAAAAAAGCGAACAATACTTTCCCAAAAAACAGAGGGCTCACGAATACTCCAAGCATGAAGGCTTTCGTAATCTGAAAAGGAAAACCTATAAGTTTCTCTTAAAAAAGTGGTGTATTGGCTAAGTACTGAGGGTGTGTTTGGTCGCATACTGTGAAGATACAATGTTCTTTTGAAATATGTATTTTTAGGAATTTAGGTTCTAAAACAATCGGTATTAAAATTGCGGGATTGCTACACAAGTCCCGCTAATTTTTTACGGGTTAAAAATTTTTAACGGTCTATTTTTCCTAAAAAAATTGATTCATAACGAGCAAACCCAATAAAAACTGAATCGAAAAAGGCCGATAAAACTCCTCTTTTTCTATAAGATTGAGACTACAACTTATCATGAATTTACTCCACCGTAACAGACTTTGCTAAATTTCGGGGCTGATCTACGTTACAGCCACGCATAACGGCAATATGATAGGAAAGCAATTGTAGGGGAACTGATGCCAAAATAGGAACGAGAGCTTCCGTTATTTCCGGGATTTCTATAACATGATCAGAGAGCATTTTCACACTTTCATCACCTTTTGTAACAATAGAAATAATTTTGGCATTTCGAGATTTTATCTCTTGAATATTGCTCACAATTTTTTCATAATGCCCTTTGTTTGTGGCAATCACCACTACAGGCATGTTTTCATCTATAAGCGCTATGGGACCGTGTTTCATTTCAGCCGCAGGATAGCCCTCTGCGTGGATGTACGATATTTCTTTAAGCTTTAGTGCGCCTTCAAGTGCTGCTGGAAAATTATACCCTCTGCCCAAATACAAAAAATTAGAAGCGTCTTTATATTCAGCAGCAATTTCTTTAATCAAACTATCGTATTTCAGTACACTTTCTACCTGATTAGGAAGTGATGCTAACTGTGAAGCTACACGCTTAAAACTTTTCTTATCTATAGTGCCTCGAAGTTGACCCAATCGAAGTGCAATCATAGTAATTACCGTGAGCTGCGTTGTAAAGGCTTTAGTTGAGGCAACTCCAATTTCAGGACCTGCATGTGTATAAGCACCCGAATGTGTTTCGCGCGCTATAGACGACCCTACCACAGTGCAAATTCCAAAAACAAAAGCACCCTTTTCTTTAGCAAGCTTAATTGCCGCCAATGTATCTGCCGTTTCACCAGATTGAGAGATCGCTATAACTATGTCTCCTTTATTAATTACAGGGTTACGATAGCGAAACTCGGAAGCATACTCTACTTCAACAGGGATTCGAGCGGCGTCTTCAAACAAATACTCTGCCACCAAACCTGCGTGCCAAGACGTTCCGCACGCAACAATGGTAATGCGATCAGCCTGTTCAAATACATCTAAATGCTGTTCTATTCCCGAAATATTAATTTTTTGTTCTTCTACAAGCATTCTTCCTCTAAAAGTATCTGTAATCGCATGAGGTTGTTCGTGAATTTCTTTGAGCATGAAATGGTCAAAACCTCCTTTTTCTATCTTTTCAAGTGAAAGTTGAATCTCCTGAATTTTTGGTGTAATAGAAGCATCACTAGTAATAGAATACATCTTAAATCCTTTCTTTCTAGAAATTATCGCCATTTCATTGTCATCCAAATAAATGGTCCTGTTGGTGTATTCGATAAATGGAGAGGCATCAGAGGCAATAAAATACTCGTCTTTACCTACTCCAATGGCAAGCGGACTTCCAAGTTTGGCAACGACAATTTCATCGGGCCTGTCAATATCAAAAACGGCAATGGCATAAGCACCCACCACTTGCGTTAGCGCAATTTGAACTGCCTTTCCAATTTTTACCTCTTGAGATTGCTTAATGTATTCAATAAGATTCACCAAAACCTCTGTGTCAGTATCTGAAGAAAAGCTAAATCCGTTTTGGGTTAAAACTTTTTTTATAGCTGCATAGTTTTCAATAATTCCATTGTGGACGATTGAAATTTTTCCTGAGTTTGAAAGGTGAGGATGTGAATTGTTATCGGATGGAATTCCGTGAGTAGCCCAACGCGTATGACCAAGACCAAGGGTGTTGCCAAGAACCGATTTAGAAGAAGCTAATTGCTCCAAATCAGATACTTTTCCTTTAGTTTTTACTACACGGAGATTTTGCCCGAAAAGACTCATTCCGGCACTATCATAACCCCTATACTCTAACCGTTTTAGCCCCTTTACAATAACAGGGTAGGCATCACGATTTCCTATATATCCAACAATTCCACACATAGTTTTATGTTTGAATTCAGTTACAACTCTTGCAAAGATATTGTAATTACGCTAGATGCTGTAAAATTTACAGTTTCCGAAATAATTACATATGGTTTATAATAGATAGGTGTATTAACTCAAGACTTTTTTTAGCATAATAAAAATAGCTTTTTCTACTTGGGCAAAATCACCATCTGCAAAAAATACTTCTTTGATTTCTTTAAGTAGCAAGTCATGCTTATACCCTAGCCTATGAGCAGTGGATATTATTTTTTGAATGCGTACATAATCATTGTCTTGGTCAATCTCCAGATGAATGTGACTGAAGTTATCTTTCCCTACTTTATCTATAATTAATCCCGATTCAGCATCGGTTTCTTTAAAGTCTGCTTGACTACAATAGAGAAGTACGTAAGCTTTAAATTCTTTTTTATTCCAATTGGTTGTGTAGGTCTTCATTGCATTGATTTGGGTTTATCACATAAAAATACAAAATATATTAGCTATACAGACAGGTCTTGTATTACAAAATAAATTAAAAGCGTATTGGAATTACTAAAATCCTGAAAATCAATTTTCCTCTTTTTTGAAAACAAAAAATCCCGATGCATTGCATCAGGATTTTGTTTGATGTGGGCGCGAAGGGATTCGAACCCCTGACCCCTTGGGTGTAAACCAAGTGCTCTGAACCAACTGAGCTACGCGCCCGAAGGCTGCAAATATATAAAAATCCGTTTGTACAAAAATTACTTTTTATGTCTTTTTTTCAGGTAGTAATTCAGCTACCACAAACAAGCTACCACCTACATAAATAAGGTCACGAATGGTTGCCACTTTCTTTGCAGCAGCAAGTGCCTGAGCTACGGTTGCGTGAGTGCTAAAAGAGAAGCCATCATTTTTAAACAGTTGCGCTAATGATTCAACGCTCATCGCTCTGGGCACATCTGCAGCACACAGGTAATAGTGAGCCTTTTTGGGGAGTAGCGGAAGTACATCTTTCACTTTCTTATCTGCTACTACGCCAAAAACAATATGAAGTGTGTCAAATTTTAATGCGCTTATTTGATCTAATACCACTTGAATTCCTGCTGGGTTGTGTGCCACATCTGCAATAATTTTTGGATGTTGATCCAACTCCTCCCATCGCCCTCTCAATCCAGTGTTTTGAACTACATGAAGCAACCCACGAGTTATTTCAGATTTTGTTACAGGAAACTTTTCAAGAATATACAATAAAGACACCACTCCGTTTATATTCTCGCTTTGATAGTCTCCTAGTAAATCCGTGTCAAAACTATGTGTTGAAGCAATGTGCAGCGTGGCATCTTGTTTTTGAGCAATCTCCTCAAATACTGGAAAAATCTCAGCATCGTGCTCTACTACCACAATCGGTGTTTTGGGTTTAATAATTCCCGCTTTTTCACGTGCGATTGATTCACGAGTATTGCCTAAAAACTGTTGATGATCTAGACTTATATTGGTTATCAAACACGCCTCGGGACTTATGATATTTGTTGCGTCAAACCTGCCGCCCAACCCTACCTCAATAACTGCTAAGTCAACCTGTTGGGTAGCGAAATACTCAAAAGCCAATGCAACAGTCATTTCAAAAAAAGAAAACGCCTCATTTTCAAAAAAATGTTTGTTTGTAGCCACAAAATCGATGACGCTTTTTTCTGTAATCGGAATACCATTTACACGGATACGCTCTCTAAAATCTTTTAAATGCGGCGAAGTGTATAAACCGACCTTATAACCTGCTTCTTGCAAAACAGAGGCTACCATGTGTGATGAAGAGCCTTTACCATTTGTACCGGCAACATGAATACTCTTGAACCTACCTTGTGGATTTCCTAAATGAGCAGCTAGTCTAGTAATACCATCTAAATCTGGCTTCAGTGCAGCTGCTCCCACACGCTGATACATGGGAAGTTGGGCGTACAGCCATGTAAGCGTGGCTGCATAATCCATTACACGAATAAATAATCACGCATAAGCATAAAGGTAACGTAACCTGTTGCAAATCCTATAAATGCTAATAGAGATATTTTTTTTAGGTACCAAAAGAAATTAATTTTCTCCATTCCCATGGCAACTACTCCGGCAGCAGATCCAAAAACCAACATGCTCCCGCCAGTACCAGCAGCAAAGGCAATGGCATGCCATAAAGGATCATCTACTCCCTGTGAAAACATACCCATACTGGCAGCAACCAATGGAACGTTATCTATGACTGCAGAACCCGTTCCCAGTAAGGTCACAACAATATCCATGTTGGGAATAGTGGTGGTTAGGTCTTGAGCAAAGTTAAACAACAAGCCCAGTGATTCTAGTGCAGCCACCGCCATTAGGATACCCAAGAAAAATAAGATACTTGGCAACTCAATTTTAGTAAGTGCCGCATGAACAGGGCTGTGCGAACCATGGCCGTCGGAGCTATCATCAATGGTTGACATTGCAAATTTCGAGCTACTATAAACCTCGGCAAATGCGGCTACAACAGCAAGAGACAACATCATTCCAACATAAGGTGGCAAATGGGTCACTGTTTTAAAAACTGGAACGAACAAAATAGCTCCTAAACCTAGGTATAACATGGTGGCGCCATAAGGCGTTTTTGAATTGTCTTTAGTGTCAACAGAATCGATAGAACCCCTAAATGCCTTGAATCTACTAGCAATCAAGGTAGGTACAACCATGCATACTAAAGAAGGAATTAGAAGGTATTTTATTAATTCAGGGGTAGTAACTTTTTTACCTATCCAAAGCATGGTCGTGGTGACGTCTCCAATAGGAGACCAAGCGCCACCAGCGTTTGCGGCAACAATAATTAGCCCAAAGGCGTGTATCACGATCTTTTACAACTTTTTGTAAAATAGTTACCAAAACTATTGTTGCCGTTAGGTTGTCAATGATAGCTGATAATACAAAAGCAAGAATTGAAAATATCCAAAGTAAATTCACTTTGTTTCGAGTACGAATAAAACCTTTAATTGTTGCAAATCCGTTAAAGTAGTCAATGATTTCAACAATAGTCATTGCACCTAAAAGGAAAACCAATATTTCAGCTGTCTTTCCCAAATGATGTAGTAAAATCTCATCTACGTGGGTTTGATTAAGGCTTTTAGACAAGGCATCAACATCAAAAACAGGCAAATGCCCAAGTGCTATAAGCGCCCAAAGAATGGCCATCATGGCAAGTGCAGGAATAAGTTTGTCAATCTTAAGGTTATGCTCTAGTGTTATAGACAAATACCCTAAAAAAAATACGATAAGAATTATGGTCTCCATGAGAATGATTTGTTATTTCGGAATAGCAAATATAGCAATGTAGAGGGGTTTGTGAAACCAGAAAAATATTGGAGTACGTTTTTTATATACAGTTGTTAAAATTATCAAAAAAACATAAAAAATCATTTTACCCCCTTTAAGTATGGGGTCTAAAATCAATTTTAATGTATAAGTAGAAATCTAACCCTATATAAATTGGGGGTAAAGATTGAGCGCTGTATATATTTGTTATATGCTAATTTTAGGTGTTTGATTTTACACATTTAACAATTATGCAAAATTATTTTAAGAATGCATTAGCTCAGTATCATTAAAACATAGTCTAATTTAAATAATTAAAAGTCAGAAATTATATTTGAGAAAAATTCAATATGCTACCTAATCCTCAAGGTTTATACCATCCCGAAAACGAGCACGACAACTGTGGCGCAGGTTTTATTTGTAGCCTAGAAGGCAAACGAACCAATGATATTATCCACAAAGCATTAGATATTCTTGTCAAACTGGAACACAGAGGTGCCGTAAGTGCGGATGGAAAAACTGGAGATGGTGCTGGTATTCTAATTGATATTCCACATCATTTCTTAAAGGAAGTATGTTCGTTTGAAGTGCCAGAACCCCAAACGTATGCGCTTGGTATGGTTTTCTTGCCTCAAAAACTAAATCAACGCAATCATTGTATTGAGGTTTTTGAAGAAGAACTGCACAGACAAAACCTTTCCATTATTGGATGGAGAGACGTTCCTACCAATATCGACGTAGTTGGGAAAATTGCAAAACAAACACTCCCAAACATTAAGCAAGTTTTTGTGAAAGACGCCACTGAATCTCTCACTGAAGATCAGCTTAACACTAAGGCTTTTATAGCTCGAAAAAGAGCAGAGCATCGCATTTTTGGGAGCAAAATGTCTCAATGCTCTTATTTTTACTTGCCTAGTTTTTCAACAAGAACGGTCATTTATAAAGGACTTTTAATGCCTGAGGATATTGAAGGTTTCTATATGGATCTTAAAGACCCTCGTGTGGTGACACGCTTAGCTTTAGTACACCAACGATTTTCCACAAACACCTTCCCCACCTGGGATTTGGCACAGCCTTTCCGATATATGTGCCACAACGGTGAAATCAACACCTACAGAGGAAATGTAATGCGCATGAAAGCGCGTGAAGAATTATTCGCCAATGAATTTTTTGGTGACGACATGAAACACATTACCCCCATTGTACTTCCAGGTAAGTCCGATTCGTCTTCGATGGATATGGTAGTAGAATTACTACTTCATACAGGTCGCTCTCTTCCTGAAGTGATGATGATGTTAGTACCTGAAGCTTGGGAGAAACACCAATCCATGGATGCTGCAAAAAAGGACTTTTATGCTTACAACGCTTGTATCATGGAGCCATGGGACGGCCCCGCTTCGGTGCCTTTTACTGATGGGAAATATATCGGAGCATTGTTAGATCGAAACGGACTTCGCCCTTCACGCTACACGGTTACAAAAGATGGCTATGTAGTAATGTCTTCCGAAACTGGCGTGATAGACATAGACCCAGCCAACGTATCGCTTCATGGCCGCCTAGAACCCGGACGCATGTTTTTGGTTGATATGGAAGAAGGTCGAATTATTGAAGACCGTGAAGTCAAGGAAAAGATTTCAGCACAGCACCCGTACGGAGATTGGTTAAAAGAAAATCTCTTGCCACTTAAAGACGTGCCCTATACAGGCAACACTACCCCAGTTGAAGTAGAGCCATTTACAAAACGTCTTCAAGCATTCGGATACACCGAAGAGGATATCAAAACGCTCATTACACCCATGAGTACTCAAGGAAAAGAGGCTATTGGGTCTATGGGTACAGACACGCCCTTGGCAGTGCTTTCAAACAAACCACAGTTGCTGTACAACTACTTTAAACAACTTTTTGCACAGGTCACTAATCCACCTTTAGATGGAATTCGTGAAGAAATTGTGACCGACACCTCTATGGCTGTTGGCAGTGATGCTAATATTTTTGATGTAACCGCTGAGCATGCCAAAAAATTACGCATTCAAAATCCTATTATTTCCAACGAAGA
Organism: Flavobacteriaceae bacterium; assembly: GCA_038124405.1. GTDB lineage: Bacteria > Bacteroidota > Bacteroidia > Flavobacteriales > Flavobacteriaceae > UBA7446. Next base: position 47,568 of record JAYPBW010000001.1, read on the forward strand.
TTTAGATAAAATAAAGTTTATTGAGCACGACGATTTTAAAACGAATTCAGTACGTGCTTTGTATGATATTGAATCAGGTAATAATGGCCTTGAACGTGCGCTAGATGCGTTACTCATTGAGGTTAAGCAGAAAGTAGAAGATGGAGCCAATATAATCATTCTCTCAGACAGAGGGATTAACAATGAAAAAGCTCCTATTCCTATGTTGCTGGCATGCGCACACGTACATCACGGCATGATGAAGCACAAACTTCGATCTAAATTTGGTATTATAGTAGAATCTGCTGAACCAAGAGAACCGCATCACTTTGCGCTACTATTTGGCTATGGAGCAAGTGCCATCAATCCATATATGGTGAATGAAGTAATTGAGCATCAAATTGAAACGGGTGCAATCAAAGGGCTTTCTTCAGAAAATGCCATTGCCAACTTTAACAAAGCCATTGCCAAAGGCTTGATTAAAATCATGAATAAAATCGGTATCTCCACCTTACATTCTTATCGTGGCGCACAGATTTTTGAGGCACTTGGATTGAGCAAAAAATTTATAGACCGTTACTTCTGTAA
>JAYPBW010000002.1:0-1842 GCA_038124405.1 Flavobacteriaceae bacterium
GGTATATATCATTGAGGCCAATCCAAGGGCGTCAAGAACTGTTCCTTTTATCGCCAAGGCCTACGGTGAGCCTTATGTGAATTATGCGACCAAGCTCATGCTGGGAACACATAAAGTCAAAGATTTTGAGTTTAATCCTCAATTAGAGGGTTATGCGATTAAACAACCCGTATTCAGTTTCAATAAGTTCCCTAAAGTCGATAAGAAATTAGGGCCTGAAATGAAGAGTACAGGTGAGAGCATTTTATTTGTCGATAGTCTTAAGGACGATGAGTTCTATGAGTTGTACGCTAGAAGAAAAATGTACTTGAATAAATAAATTGCTATCTTGAACTAACATTGGGTAGGGTTTTAAGATACCTCAGATGTTATAAAGATGCATCACTAAACAAGAAAAGATGAAAAGAACGTTACAAATTTTGGTGTTGGCTATGGTGCTCAACACGACGATTACCACCAACGCGCAAACAACCTATAATTTGGATTGGGCGCTCAACATTAATGGCGCAGCGGCCTCTGTCACTATAGAGCCGGGCGATACTGTAGAGTGGACCTGGGTGGACAATTTGCAGCATAATGTTGTGAGTACCTCATCAGCCCAAGAAAGCTTTAACAGTGGATTAATACAAGGTCAAGGATCCACCTGGTCCTACACCTTTACTGAGGTTGGTGTAAACGACTACGTATGTACCCCGCACAGCTCTTCAATGTTCGGTACAATTACGGTTGAAGAAGCGCTTTCTGCTGAAGATATATTTGCTAAAAATGTTTTGTTTTCGATGAATCAAACGACAAATCGTCTTCAGGTTCAATCTTTAATTTCCATAGACGAACTTGCAGTTTATAACCTTTTGGGTGTGACGCAAATGCGTTATTTTGTCCGTGACCAATATGCAGAAATTGATTTGTCTTCGTTGGTCTCCGGAGTCTATTTAGTGCAAGCAAAGGGCGGGGAGGCACAAACCAGCTTTAAAGTTGTAAAGCGCTAAATCACTGCGCTTCGTTATCCGATTCTTGCGATCGCCTGAGCAGTTTTTCATTTTGTTGTTTGGTGGCTTTCGCACCAAGTTTTTTGAGTTTTTCCACACGGCCAACTAAGTTTCCAGGACCATCGGTCAAACGTCGCATGGCGTCCGAATAGGATCCTTTAGCGCGGTCCATTTGGTCACCAACTTTAAGTAAGTCTTCACTGAGACGATGGAATGCATCGTAGAGTCTCCCAGCTTGTGTGGCAATTTCAATAGCGTTTTGTTGTTGTTTTTCATTGGTCCACATGCTGTCTACAGTTCTGAGCGTAGCCAGAAGAGTGGTGGGGGTGACGATGACTATATTTTTTTCAAATGCATTGGTGTACAATGAATTATCGTGATTTAAGGCCAAAGCAAAGGCGGGTTCGATGGGGACAAAAAGTAATACAAAATCAGGGCTTTCTATGTCGTATAATTCAAAATAGTTTTTGCTACTAAGTTGGTCAACATGTTTTTTTAACGAACTCACGTGCTCTTTTAAATGTTTCAAGCGATCCTGCTCTTCTTCACAATTGATATATCGCTCATAAGCCGTTAAGGATACCTTGGAGTCAATAATCATTCGTTTGCCTTCGGGTAAATGCAAGACCACGTCAGGAAGCAAGCGCTGCCCTTGATCATTGGTAAAGCTCTGTTGGACAAAAAACTCGCGATCGCGTTCCAATCCACTTTTTTCAAGCACTCGTTCCAAGACCAATTCACCCCAATTTCCTTGAAATTTACTGTCGCCTTTTAGGGCCTTTGTCAAATTGGTGGCTTCTCGGCTCATCTGCTCATTGATCTCTGTAAGACCAATGATTTGTTGACGCAACGC
>JAYPBW010000002.1:1865-2174 GCA_038124405.1 Flavobacteriaceae bacterium
AATTCTGTGGTGTTTTTTTTCTGCTTGTTTTCCAGATCTTTTTTCTGTTCCTCTAGCTTTTGACGCCATTGGGCGGCGCTGGATTCAGCTCGAATTAGGTCTGCTTTTAACTGGTCGCGTTCGGTGAGATGCTCTTGTTGAGTTTGATGCATGGCCTGATTCTGCAGCTCAAGTTGTTTGAGTTCGGTGCTCATAGCAATTTCATCTGATTTCCTTTTGAGTCGAGACAAATAACTGCCCAAAATAAAACCGGCCACACCGATGAGTAAAAAGAGTAGGAGCAAAACAATATCATTCATGGTACAGAGT
>JAYPBW010000002.1:2184-35093 GCA_038124405.1 Flavobacteriaceae bacterium
GAGTAGTGTTTATCGATTGATCAACAAGCAATAGGGTAAAGATAATTAATCCAGAATGGAAAATTGTCGGCTGCTGGGATCAAATTGAACGACATTGCTGTCAAATAATTCGGCAATTACTCCCGAATCTGTTAGCTGATCTGGTGTGCCCGTGATCACATGGCCCGGAGTTACACAGATGATGTTATCCGCCATTTTTAATGCCATTGAAATGTCGTGGGTGGAAAAAATTACGCCTTTATTGTGTTGTTTTGAAAGGTTTTTTAGCAGCATCACGGTTTGGGCTTTATGGGCTAAATCTAAATGCGTGGTGGGCTCGTCTAAAAGAATAAAGGCAGTGTCTTGAGCCAGTGCTCTTGCGATAGAAACCCTTTGACGCTGTCCATCACTCAGCATTCCGCATTTTTGATCCATCAAGGAATCGAGTTGCGTGGCTTTTATGGCTCGGGTGATGATCTGCTGATCTGCAGCGTTTATTTTTCCCAGCCAGTTCGTGTAAGGGAATCGACCGAGTTCAACAAATTCCCGCACACTTAAATGATCGGAGTATTCTTTTTTTGTCAAAACAATGGCCAGTAGTTTTGCTCTTTGTGATGGGGTCAGATTTTTAAATGAATGCCCCAACAAACTGATGGAACCATCCAGTGGGCTCAACTGTCCTGCCAAAGTATTAAGCAGGGTCGACTTACCAGCGCCATTGGGTCCAATGATGGCGGTCAGCTGATTTTGACCAATACTGAAATTAACCCGATCGGCTAAAATATTCTTTTGCCCTCGGTCACTCAGATACCCTATGGTTAAATTTTCAACGTTTAGCACGACTCAAAACATTAGGTTTTTCTTTTTTATTAAAATCCAAATGACCACAGGTGCTCCTAAAATTGATGTAACTGCATTAATCGGTAAAGTAAGCGCGCTAAATGGAATCTGGGAAACAGCATCGCACAGCAGCATAATGATGCTTCCCCACAAAAAACTGGCAGGCACCATAATTCTATGATCAGGGGTCCGTATGATTTGACGGACCAAATGGGGCACCGCCAACCCTACAAAAGCAATGGGACCCGCAAATGCTGTAATGCCGCCGGCCAAAACACTTGTGGAAAGAACAATCAATAAGGTGCTTTGTTTAACAGAAACACCCAGGCTAGCCGCATAGCCAGGACCCAAGAGCATGGCGTTCATCACTTTAATGCCGCGAATGGCTAAAATTAGCCCTAAAAGGCAACAGAACAACAAAATCAAAATACCCGTCCAGCTCAAATGACCTAAACCGCCAAAGGACCAAAAAATAAATCTTTGTAAGGCCTCTGCACGGCTGAAGTAGCTCAACACGCTCACAACAGCACCAGTAAGGCTGCCGAACATAAGCCCTATGATTAACAAGGTCATGGGGTCTTTAATCTTATTTGCAGCACCTACAACGGCCAATAAGACCAAAAAACTTCCTCCAGCTGAAGCCAGTACCATGGCCCATGGACCAGTCAACACGCTAGCACTCAAACCGGTAATTAGGCCTGACCCAAGAACTAAAAAAGCCACCCCTAGGCTTGCGCCGCTGCTAATCCCCAAGACAAATGGTCCGGCCAGCGGATTGCGAAAGAGCGTCTGCATGAGTAATCCTGACACAGACAAACCACCACCTACTAAAATGGCAGTTGTTGCCTTTGGTATGCGATAGTCGTTTACAATGAATAGCCAGGATTCTTCAAGAGGGTAATCCGTAAATAGACCGCTGAGGATCGATCCAAAAGGGATGTAAACCGAGCCCAAGCTCAGATTGACCAAAAATGCTAACGGCAATAAAATCAACGGCCACAGTAATTTAGACTTAAGGTAGGTCTTAGCATTCACGGTTCAAGTGGTTTAAAAAAGTTGGTCTCATACCCTTGTTCCATGAGCTCAGGGTGTAAGATGCTGATAAGATCTGATAGAACCCAATCTGGACGCATCGCCGCTAACTCATAGTATAAAAGCCCCCCTGTCGGACCTTTGGTTTTGCTAAAGGTATAAATCTCTTTGCGTTTAAAGGGAGGAAATTCAGCATAAACAGGACTGCTTTGGGTCATTTGATTGTAGGAGGTGAATTGACCGGGTCCGATCCAGAACTGGGCAGTCTGAGCAAGGCTCAAAATTTGCTCGATGTTCCATTGAAGGCTTCCTGTACCTTGGGTTGATTTCCAGATGTAGTCGCCGTTGGCGTCTTCAATGAATTTGGCGGCCCAACTGTTTCCTTTGGGAGCGTACCAGACATCCTTATACAAGGCTCCGCTAATGACTTTAGGCTGCGTTTTAGCCCCTGCAGCCACATCTTTTAACTTAACGTATTCAGACTCGATCTGCCGAAATATGGAGTCCGCCTTGTGTTTTTGATTGAAAAGGGCGCCAAAAACTTTAATCCATTCGGCCTTGCCCAGCGGATGTTGCTCGGTCCAGTCTCCATTATAAATGATTGGAATTCCGGCATCACTAACTTTATCTAAGCCATTCTGGGTTTGGTCAATGGCAAAGGTCATTAGAAGGTCAGGACGTCTTTGAATGAGCAACTCAATATTCAAGGATTCATTTTGCCCCAGCTCCTGGACTAATCCGTCATTAATGCGCCCTCGCGTGGCAAGAGAGGAGATGTAATCGAGATTGGGAAAGCCCACCAGTGCGTCAGTCTTACCCAGCATCTCCAGGGCTGGTATATGGGTGGTGGATGTCGCTACGATGGTCTCTATAGGCACCTCAATGATTTGATCAAACCCTTCTGTATGAAACTCTTTTGTGTTTTTTGATACCAAAGCAATTCGATGAAGCGTAGACCCGTTTTGGGGATCGCGCAACTCCAGAATTTGAATGCTGTCGCGGTCCATTAAATAAAATCCTTTGGCATAATGTGCCTGGTCGTCTGCATTCAATTGTAGTGTTTCACTCGACGGTACCTCACCACATGAGGACAGCGCGATAAAACACCAGATCACACTCAAAAAATAGCTCAATCGCATGATCAAAAATAACAGAAATAATACGGTCGGTGGGCAGTTTTACTGTATTTTTGGATTGTCTTTGGTTTTTTTCAATCATTGAGAGAATTAAAAGGGAATTTGGTGCAATTCCAGAACTGTTCCCGCAACTGTAAGCCGTCCTTGTAAAAGGGCCGTCACATACTTCAACCACTGTGCTTGTCATGGGAAGGGTGGCGTAACGGGTAAGTCAGGAGACCTGCCAAAGAATAACAAACGTCCAACTTTCGGGATAAAGGTTTGGGGGTAAGGATCTGGCTTTAAAGCCCAGACTCGTGCATCCATATTGTTCCGATCAACACGATTGATCATGATTAAACCAAAGAGCGTTGTGCTCGTTTTGGCTACTTTTACTGGCCTTGCTTCAGGTGCTTTAGCTCAAAATTTAAATGATTCCTCCAAGCAGAATGATTCTTTAATGACCAAAAGAGACTCGCTGAGTACGGTTCATTTGACCACTAAAATTTTGTCCAAAGGGACTACCTCTTCAGATCGTATAATTTCAATCGACCAACAGGTTCTCAAGTCATTTGCTGGTCAATCTTTAGCTTCAGTACTCAATCAAATTGGTGGCATCGAGGTAAACGGAGCCACCGGTCATCCCGGTCAAAACTCAGGGCTTTACGTGCGGGGAGGAAATAACCGACAAGTCCTGCTTATGATCGATGGGGCCGTAGTCAATGACCCCTCAAGCATTGCCACTGATTTTGATTTACGACTTTTAGCCATCAATCAAATTGAGTCTATAGATGTGATTAAAGGTCCGTCCAGTGTGCTTTATGGCTCTGGAGCAGCTACAGCGGTTATTTACATCAAAACTAAGGCACATAAAGACCAAGGTATCTCGGTGAATTTGGAGCAAGTCTTGGGCACCAATCGAGGGCCTAATGATGATCCATTGTCGGGTATTTCAAGGCACTCTATGCTACGGGTCGCTGCGCGACAGGGTGCATGGGTCTTTCAGGCTCAAGCTTCAGGAAGATTCACTGATGGTCTCTCTGCTGTCACTGCTCAAGATGGGGAAGCTGCGTTAAACCCCGATGAGTTTTCACAAACCAACGGTCGCTTCCTCATTAAATATAACCCTAGTGAAAAATGGTCCATGGAGCAATTCGTGGCCTACGATTTTATTCGTCAAGATTATGATCGATTTGATTACCGTGATGCGCCTTTTCAAAGCACGTCTACCCTCTGGCGCACCGGCGGGAGTTTTTACTATAACGGAAGGAGCTCCAAGTATGAATTTCACGATCAGTGGTCTCAAACCGAAAGAGTAATCAATAGTGATTTTCCAGCCGTATACAAAGGATTAAACTACAATGCAGATCAATTCATAACCACTAAATGGAGCGATCAACTCGGGACGGTCATTGGGACTCAGGGCGGTTGGTCCGCTATGGATTTGGCCCAGGCTTTTGGTCCAAACCTTCCTTTGAGCACCTCGCTAAGACCGGCAGATAGTCGCGTCTATTTTCTGGACCCTTATTTGAATACCCAATGGAACTGGAAAGAACAGTGGCAGATTGATGCCGGATTCCGTTGGCATCACCATCAGACCTATGGAAATCAATTGGTTTATCAATTGGGTGGAAGTTATGCTTGGAAAAGTGCTCAAAGTCAATGGGAGATTTTTGCCAAGCACGGTACATCATTCATTGCGCCATCACTTTATCAGCAATTTGACCCCATTTACGGCAACACCGACTTGTTGCCAGAATTTAATCGCACCAATGAATTTGGAGTCGAATGGCGTTTTTCTGGTCAAAAAATATCGATACAATATTTTGATCGTCTTGAGGAACAAGCGGTATCGTTTCTGTTGATCGATCCTGAACAATTTGTTTATCAGTACGCCAATAACGAATCCTTGCAGAAAAGAAGAGGGTTGGAGGCCGGTGTCATTCTAAAAATGAGCCAGCAGGCTAATTTAACAGGGCACTATACCTACATTCACTCTCCTGATAACGATCTCTTGCGCATACCACCCCACAAATTCAACATTAATGCCAATTACACCCTAAGTACTGAGGAATCCATCGGGATCCGTTGGACCTGGTCCGATGCCAGAATGGATCAATTTTTTAATGCCAATACTTTTGAAACGGAGTCGGTCTCCTTGCCGTCCTACCATTGGTTAGAGGGCGTTTATCAATGCCAGTTGTCTCCCAATATGAGCGGGGTTTTAGCCATTACAAATCTGTTGAATCAAAGCGCAATTCCAATTTACGGTTATGCATCTCAGGGAAGAAATGTCAGATTATCGCTCCGTTGGGATTTTTGATCTTGGTGCTGTTCGCATGAGCGATTCAGTGGATGGAATTAATTTAATGAATAATGAACATTTATCGAGCCCCAATCTTAATAACTTTTCTGTTCTAGTGACTTGAAAGTACTTATTTTAGTGCCTTCAATAAACACCAAATCATGTCCACGAATACAGAAATAGAACACATCAAATGTTTGATTATTGGATCCGGTCCAGCAGGCTATACGGCAGCTATTTACGCCTCAAGAGCAGATTTGCACCCGGTTTTATACACTGGTCTCGAGCCGGGGGGTCAGTTGACCACAACCACCGAAGTGGATAATTTTCCCGGTTATCCGGAGGGTGTTGATGGGCCGTCTATGATGGTTCAATTGCAGCAACAAGCCGAGCGTTTCGGTACCGATGTGCGTATTGGAATGGCAACTGCAGTTGATTTTTCTAATGAAATTGGAGGTGTTCATCGAGTTACGATAGATAACAAAGACGAAATTCTTGCAGATACGGTAATCATTTCAACTGGAGCGACTGCAAAATATTTAGGTCTTCCAAGCGAACAACGTCTTCGAGGCGGAGGTGTGTCAGCTTGTGCTGTTTGTGATGGATTTTTCTACAAAGGACAAGATGTAGCTATTGTTGGTGGCGGAGATACCGCAGCAGAGGAAGCTACATATCTCGCCAATATTTGCAATAAAGTGACCATGTTAGTTCGAAAAGATCACATGCGCGCCTCAAAGGCTATGCAACACCGTGTAACATCTACAGCTAATATTGATTTACGCTATAACACCGAGATTGATGAAGTGTTGGGCGAGCAGGTTGTAGAGGGACTTACAATGGTAAACAATAAATCAGGCGAAAAAGAAACCATTTCTATTACAGGCTTATTTATCGCCATTGGGCATAAGCCTAACACAGATATTTTTAAAGGCCAACTCGACATGGATGACGCTGGATATTTAATTACCACAGGAAAATCAACTAAAACAAATATACCTGGAGTATTTGCTTCTGGAGACGTTCAAGATAAAGAATACCGACAAGCTGTTACTGCTGCGGGTACAGGATGTATGGCTGCCTTAGACGCAGAACGCTATTTAGCAGAAGTTGAATCTGTATAAATTTTGTAGTAGATGAAAATTACCCCTCGTTCTATCAAGTGGTACACCTTGCTCAAGTTGCCTTCTGCATATTTAACAGGGGTTCGTGTACGAGCTATAGAGGGTGATTCTTGTTTGGTAAACGTGCGTTTGAAATGGTTAAATCAGAACCCATTTCGTTCTATGTTTTGGGCTGTACAAGGAATGGCTGCTGAACTTTCTACAGGTGTTTTGTTGATGAAGTCTCTTCAAGACAATAATACAAAAGCTTCGATGTTGGTAATTGAAAGTAAGTCCACATTTTCTAAAAAAGCAGTTGGGACTATCCGTTTCCAATGCATTCAAGGGAAAGAAATTACAGATGTTATAAAAAAAGCGGCAAATGGACCGCAACAGCTTTGGCTTCACGCAAAAGGAATTGATGAAATAGGTGATGAAGTATCCTCCTTCTCCTTTTTGTGGTCTGTTAAGATTAAAAATTAACATTTCTACAACACATTTGCATCTTCTAAATTTGTTTTTTTGTTACAAACTAACCAAGCATGTCAACCAAATTAAACCTCTCTTATTTTAAAACGGTTTTATCTAAGATTTACAGGTATCCAACACTGCTGAATAAAGAGCTTGGAAAAGCAAAAAAGCACTTGAGTTCTTATGAATATAAGAGTCTGAAATCATGGCTTTCCAAAAAAGAGACCTCTAGTTTGACTTTGGACTAATAATTTTTACATCGTCATATACTATTGCGCCTCTAACAATGGCACGTATTTTATCATGAAGCGCATTTATAATGTGGAGCTTAAGACCTCTTTTGTGATAAATTACACTCACTTCTCTAGCGGGCTCGGGTGCATTAAAAGATTTTAAATTTTGCTGTAATTCCGACCCTATTTGTCGGGCATTTAAATAAGGAAGTAGCGTAATTCCCAATCCTTCGTTTGCCAATTTTACGAGGGTTTCAAAACTTCCACTTTTTATTTCAAAAGCAGCGGGTGAATCATGTTTTAGCTTACATATATTCAATGCCGAATCTCTAAAACAATGTCCATCTTGAAGCAGTAAAATACGTTCTGTTTTTAGCATTTCTGTAGCCACTGTTTTTTGCTGATGCAATTTTGAGTGTAGGGGTACATAAACCATAAACGGCTCATAATAGAGGGGTTTTTCGATAATCTCGTCAAAGCCAATTGGTGTAGCTGCAATACCTGCATCTAGGGTGCCTTTTTCTAAATGTTCAATTATTTGTTGTGTTGGCATTTCCTCAATTTCAAGAGTTAATTGAGGATAGGCTTTTAACATAGTTTGTAAAAACATAGGTAGTAATGTTGGCATTATTGTCGGAATTATTCCAAGTTTAAAAACACCACCAATAGTCCCTTTTTCTTGATCTACCACATCTAACATTCGTTCAGATTCAGCAACGATTTGTTTTGCCTGTTCAATAATTTTTTCTCCCACAGTTGTTAATCTAATGGGTTTTTGTGTTCGGTCAAATATTTGGATATCAAGCTCTTGTTCTAGCTTTTGTATTTGCATGCTTAATGTTGGTTGAGTAACAAATGCATGTTCGGCTGCAGCAGTAAAATTTTGATATTCGGCAACAGCGATACAATATTTAAGTTGAGTTATCGTCATTGTTTGTTATTTAAAATAGTTACACGCATTCGCATGTTGGTTAGCGGCCATTCTCGTTTATCAATTGGAAGCGCATTAATTGCATCAACAACTTCCATACCGCGAATTACTTTTCCAAAAACGGTATAGTTTCCATCTAAATGATAGGCACCGGGAAATTGCTGAACAATAAAAAATTCGTAGGGAGATGCGAGTTTATGCGGATTTTCAATTTCACTGCTTGGCATTGACAATACTCCCCGATGATGTTTTAGTCCTTTTTTAGTATCCGGCGGAAGTAAATATTTTCCAATTTTTCTACGTTTCTGTCCTGTATCCACATTATCTGAATTTCCACCTTGAATAATAAAATTGGGAACCACACGGTGAAAATAGGTGCCATCAAAATATTTTTGTTTGGTCAAAAAAATGAAGTTGGCTCTGTGATAAGGAGTTTGCTCAAAAAGCAGTACATCAAAACTACCTAAAGGTGTTTCTATCTGTACCTTGTTTTCTTGGTTATTCCGACCAAATTGTTGTAAAAATGGGATGGCAGTTGCCGAAGTTAGTGGAGTTAAAGTATCTTTTTTCACAACTTCTTTTTTTGGTGTTGCTGTGATAGGTGTTTCAATTGGTTTTGAAGTTTTTTTGGGATTATTCGAAGAATTACATGAGGAAAAACTTCCTAAACACAACAAAACAAATAAGTACGTCAAGTAATAACGATGCATGCCCTAAAGGTACAGGTTTTCTCTTTTTATCTCTTCAGAATTACAAGTCTCAATTTCATCGCCTTTTGTATTTTTGCTAAATCTAAAATCTGATCGTTGTTTAAACGGAATCCATTTGGACATTACCTTTTAGTCAAACTTTGGCTTATCCGTTTGTTGGGGTTTATTACACGTAGGCGTTTCAATAAATTTAACAACCTTCACATTAGAGGCTCTGAGATTATTCGTCAGCTTCCAGAAAAAAATGTGTTATTCATTTCCAACCATCAAACATATTTTGCTGACGTAACCGCTATGATGCATGTTTTTTTTGCCAGTTTAGCAGGTCGTGATGACAATCTAAACTACTTGAGTTACATATGGCGTCCAAAATTAAATGTGTACTATATCGCAGCTAAGGAAACCATGAAAGCAGGTTTACTGCCTCGTATTCTTGCTTATACAGGTTCCATTTCTATTGAACGCACATGGCGCGAAAAAGGAAAATCAATAAACCGTCAAGTTAAAATGAGTGATATTTCAAATATTGGAAAAGCGCTTAACGACGGTTGGGTAATCACTTTTCCTCAAGGAACTACAAAGCCCTTTGCTCCAGTAAGAAAAGGTACTTTGCACATTATCAAAACCTATAAGCCGGTTGTGGTTCCCATACAAATAGATGGATTTAGAAGATCGTTTGATAAAAAAGGAATCTTTATAAAAAAGAAGGGCATCAAGCAGACCATGCATATAAAGCCACCCATCACACTAGGCATGGAGGCCTCCAACGATGAATTAATTGCTCAAATTACTGAAGCAATAGGGCAAACCCGAAAGTAAAAGCTACTCAACAATTCCAGCGCAACTAACACGTGCTCCAGCAGCTCCAGAGGGTTGTGAAACAAAATCGTCCGCACCTTGATGCACAATGATGGCTTTACCTAAAATGTTTTTTGTTTCATCATCACATCCTATACACCATTCATCGGTTTCAAAATAAACACGGCCAATTCCGTCAACTCCAACTTCAAAATTTCCGATATCCCCTTTGTGATATCCTTTGCTATTGCCCCATGCGCCGTGCGGCTTAAAAGTAGGGTTCCAATGCCCACCTGTTGAAGTACCATCATCTGAAGAGCAGTCTGCTTTTTCGTGAAGGTGAATAGCGTGTGTCCCTTCCGACAAACCCCGTATGGTTACACTCAGTTGAACCCTTCCATTTTTTTCAGTTAACAAGGCAAAACCTGTTGCTTCAGAACCACTTTTTGGGTTTAATCCAATTTCTAATTGACTATGTTGACAACTGCAAAAGCCAATAACGAGTAAGAACACAATTTTTTTCATGATTCTAATGTACGTAAAATTAAAACGATTTCTAATTTACTGTGTCAAGTACGGTACAAGTTTGTCGTAATAGCGTTGGGCTATAAACTGTGCCCCTTGCAGATTGTAATGGATGTTGTCGGCTAAAAAATCATCCTTAAAACCTGTTGCCATATCTACAGGAACAACCAGTGAAGTGGTGTTTGTTTGGGTGTTCGCAATATCTTCAATAAGGTCATGAATTTGGTTAAAAGAAGCTGTTAATTCAGCATCCATGAAACTTGTTTTTCCTGGTGCTAGTTGCTCAATCAGGATTATTATATTTGGATTATATGCTTGTAGCTTGTCAATAATAGCATTGATGTTTGGGATTATTTCCGAAAGGGGTATTCCTTGTAAAGCATCATTGCCTCCAGGTGAACTGAAAAGCACAATATCTGGTTTTTCAGTTATTTCGAGCCATCCTTCTAAGTTGTTGTTTATTCGTTCAGCGGTCCAACCCGATCGTCCCTCGTGATCACTATCAAAACAAAAGCCACCAAAAGCTTCATATATCGAAATGTCTTTTTGTGTTCCAACAAAGTCAATACTCCAGTTTTCATTAACTAGTTCTTTCCAAAGTGGGTATCTGTAGCTTTCGAAGTAAGGTCGGAATCCCTGAACCCTTGAAGCTCCCAGTGGCATAATTTTGATTGTTCCCGTACTTTGTTTGCACGGTCCATCATCCAAATCACTTTCATCCGATGTTGTACATCCAATAGATGTAAGGGCAAAAAAGATAAGCGTAAAAAAAAGATAAAATCTATTCACTTTAAACTTTAATCAAAAGTTATACCAAGTTTATGTTAGGGTGCATATTAATTAAAATTGCTGATATTTGGACAAAGAATTGCTATGAATCCACTAAAGTTTGTTTTGTTGGGTATTATTGTTTTGTGCTTTACTTCATGTGGAGTTCAATACCGTACGGCCCCTTTTACTGCTATAGAAACACCTGTTTCTTATTCCAAACTTTCTAATTGGGCAGTCTATGCAGGAACATCGATAACAGGTGAAAAAGTGGGTGATAGTTCTATGGCAGCAGCCGATGTCTTTTTTGTATATCCCACATTGTTAACCAGTAAAAAAGATACGCGTTGGAATGCGCCGATTAACGATAGCATTATTAATTCTGATGTCCTAAAATGGATTATTCCATATCAAGCATCGGCATGGGCTGATGCTGGACGGCTTTTTGTTCCTTATTATAGGCAAAATCATTACCGCGCCTTTTTCGAACCATATGCCGAACAAGGTGGGTTAGCAGCACAACAAATAGCGTATGCCGACGTAAAAGAAGCTTTTGAGTATTATTTGACTCATGAAAACAATGGACGTCCCATTATTTTAGCGGGTCACAGCCAAGGAGCAATACATCTAAAAAAAATTGTGCAAGAGTTTTTTGATGATAGGGAATTACAGCAACAATTGGTAGCAGCATATTTGGTTGGAACAAAAGTAAAACCAGATGAATTTATAAACGTAAAACCACTTTCCAGCCCTAATGCTACGGGAGGTTATATAAGTTGGAATAGTTATAAAATGAACAACTTGCCAAAATATGCCGACTGGTATAAAGGTGCTACAACCACAAACCCTGTTACTTGGAATGACATTAACACTAGTGATTTTACCCAGCATAAGGGCTTGAAATATTATAATGAAGAAATTATTTCTTCTTGTTTAGAAGTTGAAGTTACTGACGGATTACTTTGGGTGAGTTTGCCAAAAGTTCCCAAACGGTTTTGGGTTTCCTTTATAAAGGACTATCACAGATTTGATGTCACTTTTTTTTGGCAAGACATCCATCTCAACGCAAAACAACGCGTTGGTGCTTTTCTAAAAAAATAAATAGGTTATGGTGCCTCAGGGGCAAGCCTAACTTTTACACCTTCAAGACCTGGAGTAATTGGTATTTGACATCCCAATCTAGAATTTCTTTCTACAAAATAGGCTTCGTCAAGCATTGCCTCTTCATCATCATTTCGTTCACCAAAATGCTCATCGGTTAGAATATATACTTGGCATGAAGCACACATAGCCATGCCACCACAAATTCCTTCAACAGGTAGTTCATAGCCCTTACAAACCTCCATTAAATTTAGATTCATATCTGTAGGAACAGAAAATTTGTGTTCAGTTCCTTCCCTGTCTATAACGGTAATATTGATATCTACACTCACTACTTTACGGTTTGCTTTTGTTGTTGTTCTTCAAAGCCCTGCACCCCTTGTACAGTTGTATATTTTAGTGTGAATTTTTTGTCAGGATTTATGATTTTATAGGCTGTTTGTACAGCGAGAGTGGCTTCGTGGAAGCCACATAGAATAAGCTTTAATTTTCCTGGATAGGTATTGACATCTCCAATTGCAAAAATCCCAGGTCTATTCGTCTGGTAGTCAAATGTGTCTACTACAATAGCATTTTTTTCAATATCTAATCCCCAATCTCCAATGGGGCCAAGTTTTGGAGATAATCCAAATAAGGGAAACCATAAATCAGTTGCAACCGTTGTTTGTTCTTCTTTGTTATGGATTACAACAGCGTTTAACGAGTCGGCTCCTTTTAATTCTTTTACCTCTGCAAATGTGTGAAGTTTCATTTTTCCTTCGGCTGCCAATTCGTGTGCTCTAGATACAGAGTCTTTGTGTGCTCTAAAACGATCACTTCTATGTACTAAATGAACAAAACTTCCTTTTTCGGCAAAATAAATAGCCCAGTCAAGTGCCGAATCTCCACCACCAGAAATAACCATATCGATACCTTCAAATTGATCTGGGTCTTTCACAATGTACCGAACGCCTTTGTCTTCAAAGTCGCCAATGTTAGCAATGAGAGGTTTCCTAGGTTCAAAACTTCCTAGCCCACCCGCGATCATAACTACAGGTGCGTGGTGTGGTGTTCCCTTATTGGTGGTAACCACAAAGGAACCATCTTCTTGCTTTTCTATACTGTCTGCACGTTCACCTAAAGTAAAACCTGGCTTAAATGGCGCTGCTTGCTCCATTAATTTGTCAACTAATTCTCCAGCAAGCACAGAAGGATACCCCGGAATGTCGTAAATAGGTTTTTTGGGATATATTTCTGAGAGTTGCCCTCCGGGTTGAGGAATGGCATCTATAAGATGGCAACGAAGTTTCATGAGTCCCGCTTCAAATATGGCAAAAAGGCCAACTGGTCCAGCTCCAATTATAATGATATCGGTTTTAATCATTTTTTTCGAGTAATTTTTCTGTTAATACGTTCATAGCTGCAATTTTTTGCTCAAAATCACCCTTTAGGCTATTTCGATAAACATAAAGTTTATCTAATAATGCGTTAGTTTCATCTGGCAAAAAGCCTTCTAGCCACTGGCGCATTCGTTTTGCTAAAGTAGGGGATTTTCCGTTTGTTGAAATAGCTACTTTTAAATTCCCTTTTGTTACAATACCGCCCATATAAAAGTCACAAAGCGGAGGATTATCTGCCACATTTACTAAAATATGTTTCTTTCTGCACAGATGATAAACCCTGGTGTTTACTTTCGGTACATCTGTTGTGGCAATAACAATGTTTTTATCTTTTAAAAATCTACGCTTAAAGCTGCTATGGATTACTGTTACATTTTTGTTTTTGATAAATTCTTTTGTCTCCTTACGCACCATTGGGCTCACCAGAGTCACGTTTGCATTGGGAGAGGATTTAAAAAGGAATTGTAACTTTTCAAGTGCAACAAAACCACCTCCCACAATGAGAACTTTTAGTTGTTCTGTTTTTAAAAAAATAGGGTATAGGGTGTTCATGCGTACTGCAGCTCTTCTTGAATTTTCCACAATGATGTTTGGTCTTCAACGGCGTGTCCCACAAATATGGTAGCTGGATTGCTTATGCCTTCTTCTTTAACGCGAGTAGCAATCGTATTTAAGGTTCCTTTCACCCATTTTTCGTTTGGTAATGTTCCGTTTTGAACAATAGCAACTGGAAAATCAGCAGACTTATACTTTTTAAAAATGCTCATAATTTCCTCAAGGTGAGTCATGCCCATAAGGATAACAACCGTAGCTGAAGATTTTGCCGCATGACTAATATCTTCCGACGGTTTCCCGTCACATGTATATCCAGTAGTAACCCAAATACTTTCAAATTGACAACGCCTAGTAAGGGGAATTCGGTGTGCAGCCGCAATACCTGTAAATGAAGAAATTCCAGGGATAAGTTTAGCAAATATTCCAAAGCGTTCAGCATGCGCAATTTCCTCTGCAGCGCGCGCAAAAACAGAGACATCACCTCCTTTTAATCTAACTACGTTTTTTCCTTCTTTAACAAAATCGACTAGCATCCTGTTAATTTCTGCTTGCTTAAAAGAATGCTCTCCTTTTCTTTTTCCCACAAAAAAGTGCTTTCCAATAGTGTTGTGTGAAAGGATTTCCGCATTGACCAATGCATCATAAAGAATAACATCTGCTTCTTTAATGATGTTAATTCCCTTGACAGTAATTAATTCGGGGTCTCCGGGACCAGCCCCAACAATGGTAAGACTGCCGCTAGTTTTTTTGTGCATTTCTAACGTTTTTTATCCATTCTATTACATGTTTTGCCTCTCGCAGGTATATTTTAGCAAACGATTCACTAGGCGAAGTACTGTTTAGTAGTCGTGTAATGTTCCCAAAGGTGTCATTCTCTATGCTACTGTAACTTGGAAAATGAGTTTCAAAAGCATCTACAATAGAGTGATGCGAGTTTATTTTTGCTGCGCGTGTAGTGAGAAGCGCTTTGGCTGCGCGAATTCTACCTGCATAACTATAATATATACTATTTGCCCATGCATTATTTTCAAGAGCCATTTTAGCTTTTTCAAGATGCTCTTCGGCGTCAAATAATAATGTCTGGACCAAGTCTATGGTTACCCCAGCACATTCTCCAACTCCAATAGCTTTTTTATACACATCTTCATTTCCCCAATCTATGAAATCACTTTCTTGAAGTATTGATGTGTCTGCATAACCTTTTAGGTTTTGATAGAAATAATCCGTCTCTTTTCTTAGGTAATATTGTAGAAAGGTTTCGTTTGACTCGGCGTTTGTGTCAAAATCTTCCAATAACCAACGCAATACCTCAGGTGTACGTTTTGCAGGAACTTTTAGCGCCTTGTCTGCGTATCGACCTTCTCCATTTCCTAATACACCACCACCAAGAAGTACTTGTGTAGCAGGCGCAATATTTCCATTTGATTTTACCGTCATACCTTGAAACCCAATATCGGCAATGGCATGCTGCCCGCAAGCATTCATACAGCCACTAATTTTAATGGTTAGGTTATGTTTTGTAATCACATCAGGATATTCTTGTTCAATAACGCACTGCAGTTCATTCGCTAATCCCATACTACTCGCAATTCCTAAATTACAAGTATCTGTTCCAGGACAAGCAACAATATCATTTATTTTGTGAAAACCAGGTTTGGCTAAATCAAGTTGAACTAGTGCCTGGTACAGCGCTTCAAGATTAGATTCTTTAATTCCACGAAGTAAGATGCTTTGTCCAATTGTAAAACGTAAATCGTCTCCACAAAATGCTTCTACCACTTCTGCCAGAGCTCTCGCTTTATCAGATGAAATATCTCCAGTTTTGATAGGAAGTCCAACTGAAACAAAACCAGATTGTTTTTGTGAAAACACATTGCTTGCTTTCCAGTTTTCATAGATTTCATTAGGCATGTCGCTTACTGCAAAATCCTCGGTTTGCTTTAGCTCAATTTGTATATCAGGTATAGCTATCTTTTTTGGGCTAATAGCTCTATAAACTTCATTGACACGTTCATTGAACGTATCAAATCCCTGTTCTTTAATTAAGAACTTCATTCGTGCTTTGTTGCGTCTATTTCGCTCTCCATACTGATCGAATACACGAACAACAGCCTCGCTAAAAGGGATAAATTCCTTTACTGAAATAAATTCTTTAATAACATCTGCAACTCGTGGTTGAGCACCAATACCACCGCCTACTAGCATTTTAAAACCACGCTTATTGTTTTTTATAACAGGTATAAATCCAATGTCGTGCGTAAAAGTTATGGCGTCATCTTTTGCTGAACTTGAAAATGCAATTTTTATTTTTCTTCCCATGTCCTGACAAATAGGATTGCGTAAGAAATACTGAAAAAATGCATGCGCATAAGGCGTAACATCAAAAGGTTCATTAGGGTCTATCCCTGCCATCGCAGATGCCGTAATATTTCGGATCGTATTACCGCACGCCTCTCTCATGGTGATGTCATCTTGTTCAAGTTCTGCCCATAGCTCAGGCGTTCTATCTAAAGAGACGTAGTGAATTTGAATGTCTTGGCGTGTTGTGATGTGCAAGTTTCCATTGGAATATTCGTCGGAAACCGCGGCAATTCTTCGCAATTGTTTGGAGCTACATTTCCCATAAGGAATCTTTATGCGCACCATTTGAACACCTTGCTGCCGTTGTCCATAAACGCCTCTGGCTAGACGAAGACTTCTAAACTTTTCCTCATCCATTTTTCCTTCCTTGAAAGCAAAAATTTTCTGCTCAAGTTCTAGAATATCATGTTCAACAATGGGGTCTTCTATCTCAGTTCTAAAACTTCTCATGCGGTTTCAATAAATCCAACACCTGCGGTGTTGTATGTTTGTGGGTCAATTAAAATAAAGGATCCTAATGCTGGATTGTCTTTGTAGGGCTTTGTAGCCAAAGGTTGTGCCATTGCTAAGGCTCCTTTTCCAATATCGTTTAGCTCTAGTTGATTTGCCTGACTTTGCTCTAAAGCCTCTAAATCTATTTTTGAGCGCACACTTTGTATTTTTACTAAACTTCGTTGAATACCTTGCTGCAACCAGTATTTGTTTCCAACAGAAAGTGGCGTGTCTTGCATCCAACAGAATGTTGCGCTTACACTTTTCCCACGATTTACATTAGCACTTTCATTTAAAATACTGTCTCCTCTAGAGGCGTCAATCTCATCAACTAATAAAATAGTACCATTTTCTCCAGATTCAAGTTTTTCAACTGTAGTGCCGTATTTCTCAATTCGTTTAATTACACTTTTTCTTCCAGAAGGATGAATATTTACTGGATCGCCCACAGAAAAACTTCCCGAGCGTACATTTCCTGCAAATCCACGATAATCGTGTAATTCTTCTCGTTTTGGACGAATGACATATTGAATTTGGAATGCACCATCAGAGGCTTCATTGCTTTCTATTGGAAGGGACTCGATCAACTCTAATAAAGGGCTTCCTGAATACCAGTTTAGTTTTTCAGATGAAGCCATGATGTTTTCATTGTATAAAGCTGATACGGGAGTATAGAAGTATGTAACTCCTTTATTTCCATGTTTTTCAGCGAGGTCTTCAAGTGTTTTTTTGATGTTTTCAAATACTTCTTGGCTATAATCTACCAAGTCCATTTTATTCACCGCAAAAATGATTTGTTTTATGCCCAACAATTGAGCAATAAAAAAGTGACGCTTCGTTTGTTCTATTACTCCTTTTCTAGCGTCAAGCAAAATGATAGTTGCTTGCGCGTTAGAAGTTCCAGTAACCATGTTTCTGGTGTATTCTACGTGTCCGGGCGAATCAGCAATTATAAATCTCCTTTTCGGTGTAGAAAAAAATATATGCGATACGTCTATAGTTATACCTTGCTCTCTTTCGGTTAGAAGTCCGTCGGTAGCAAGTGAAAGATCTAAATACCCAAATCCACGAGCTTCGCTTCTTTCTTCAATATGCTGAATTTGATCCGTTTTTAGTGAACCAGTTTCGTACAATAGTCTACCAATTAATGTGCTTTTTCCATCATCAACACTACCAGCAGTTGCAATTTTGATTAGTTCCATATTAAAAATATCCTACTTTTTTACGTTCCTCCATAGCTCCTTCAGACCTTTTGTCGTCCATACGTGCTCCTCGCTCCGAAACATTAGACCCTCCAATTTCATTTATGATTGTATCAAGTTCTGTTGCTTCAGAGAGTACAGCAGCAGTACAACTCATATCGCCCACAGTTCGAAATCGTACTGACGTATGTTTTCGTTTATCTGTTTCGGCTACATGTACAAACTCAGAAACAGGCATCCATTGATTGTCACGCATGAAAACCTCACGTTTGTGTGCATAATATATTGAAGGAATTTCCAGCTTTTCCTCTTTAATGTAATGCCAAACATCCAGTTCGGTCCAGTTACTAATAGGAAATACACGAACATTTTCTCCATTGTGAATCATACCGTTTAACATGTCAAACAGTTCTGGGCGTTGTAGTTTTTCATTCCATTGACCAAAATCGTCTCTGACAGAGAACACGCGCTCTTTTGCACGTGCCTTCTCTTCGTCTCGGCGTGCACCACCCATACAAGCATCAAATTTGTGCTTTTCAATGGTGTTTAATAGTGTAGTGGTTTGCAAGCTATTACGACTTGCATGCCTCCCTTTTTCTTCCACTACGTTGCCCGCATCAATATCATCCTGCACATGCCCAACGATGAGTCTGAGCCCGTGCTCTTCCACAAGCTTATCCCTAAGTTCAATGGTTTCTGGAAAGTTATGCCCCGTATCTATGTGTACTAGCGGAAATGGAATGGCTGCTGGAGCAAAAGCTTTTCTTGCTAAATGCAACAAGGTAATGGAGTCTTTTCCACCTGAAAAAAGTAGACAAGGATTGTCAAACTGACCTGCTACTTCTCTTATGATATAAATAGATTCTTCTTCTAATTGTTTAAGGATGCTCATGATTTAATTGTATGAAGTCCACATTCTTTTTTACTAGATTCCCACCACCAACGACCGGCACGAATGTCTTCACCTTCCGTGATGGGTCGTGTACATGGGGCACAACCAATACTCACAAATCCTTTTTTATGTAGTGTGTTTTGTGGTACATTATGTGATGTTAGGTAACGTTCCACATCTTGCAAAGTCCAACGTAGAAGAGGGTTAAATTTTATAATATTAAACGTAGTATCAAAACTGAAATAGTCCAACCCTGCTCTATTTTGAGATTGATTACTTCGTAAACCAGTTACCCATACATCCTTGTTCGCAAGTGCTCGTTTTAAGGGGTCAATTTTTCTAATGTTGCAACATTCTTTACGGTTTTCTACAGATTCATAAAAGCTGTTTGGTCCTTTGGTTGTCACCAACTCCTCTACGACGCTGTTATCAGGCGCATAGACTCGGATACTGTTCTTAAACTTTTTTTGCGTAAGCTCAAGGACATCATAGGTTTCTTGAAATAATCTCCCAGTGTCTAATGTGAATATTTCTACAGGTAATTCGTTGGTAGCAATATGGTGTGTGATTACTTGATCTTCTTGACCTAAGGAGGTTGAGAAGGTTATCCTTCCAAGTTCTTGATTGAGTAGGAATTTGAAAAGGCCTCCAATTGTATCAATTGATTGCGCATTATTATTTAACGCATCTACTTTTAATTGACTCATTTTCTGCCCCATTTTACAGTATTCCAAACACGTTCATGAACGACATACAAAACCATTTTTGTAACCAATTCAATTCCACCAATAGAAAGCGCAAAAGCTAGTTTCCCTGTAATGATATAGGAAATAAGGATGGTGTCTAGCGTTCCTATAATACGCCAGCTAATAGATTTAAGTATCGATCTAGACCAGCCTTCACTTTGAGTGCTTTCCTTTCTTTTTTTAGAGTTAAGTATAAGTTGATCTACAATCATCGATATTAATTCGGGGCAAATATAATAAATACTATCAAATTGATAGGATATATAGATTATATTTTTTTTAAATTTGAAATATGATATCAAATAAATGTAAATACGCTATAAAGGCATTAGTTTATATTGCGAAGTATGATAATGGTTCCAAGGCAGTTATGACTTCTGATATTGCTAGAGAGCAAAATATACCTCGAAAATTTTTAGAGATTATTCTTCGCGACTTAAGGAATAACCGCATATTGGAGAGTAAAAGGGGTAAAGACGGCGGCTTCAGACTGCTCCGCCCAGCAGAAGATATAAGTTTGACCGAAATTATGCGAATCATAGACGGGCCTATTGCCATGCTGCCCTGCGTTTCACTGAATTATTATCGTTCATGTGATGAATGTGAAGAAGAAAGCTGTGAAATTAAGGGGGTTTTCGAACAAGTCCGAGACAGAACGCTAGAAGTACTTAACGGTAAAACAATTAAATCCTTAACTTTGTAATGTTAATGAGAAAATTAGGCGCTTTATTACTAGGTGTGTTTATGTTGCTGCTTTCTGTGAAAAGCAACATAGGAATGCATTTTTGTCATGGCACCTTAGTAGAAGCTTCTATAAATGAGTCGCTTTCTAGTTGTTGTACTAAAACAACGCATACCAATCAACCTACACTGAATAGACAATGTTGTGAGATTGCTCATTTTACTGCGGAACTTACAGAAACAGTTCTTACAGGTAATGACGTTGAATTTCACGATTGTCCATCTCTCATTCTTGAAGATTCATTTGTATTTCATTTTATAAAAACAGTTCCTGAGCTTCAAACATTTGACTTTGAGTCTCCCCCCGAACCGTCTCACATTTCGTTACATATTTTATTTGAGCAATACTTGATTTGATTAGCAAACTACCTCCGCTTAGTTTGTTTAATTCATTAAATCATATATCATGTTCAAATCTTATTTAAATCTAATATTTAGTATATTCAGTTGTGCCCTTTTTGCACAACAGCACCTTGTTACTGGATACGTCTATGAACAAGGAGACACTTCTCAATCACCACTTGTTGGCGCAAGTGTGTATTGGGAAAATTCATCTGTTGGTACGGTCACCAATGATGAAGGCTATTTTTCAATCACTCATAAACCCGAACATAACGTTTTGGTGATTTCTTATTTGGGTTTCAAAACCGAAACACGCTCAACTGTATTTAATCAGCCCATTAAAATAGTGTTGGAACCAGATGACGCCTCTTCTCTAAATGAAGTGACTGTTTCGCAAAAGCGAAAATCCTTGCAACGCGCTATTTTTTCGCCACGAAATGTCACAACCATTGGCAGCGATGAATTATTAAAAGCAGCTTGTTGTAACCTTTCTGAAAGTTTTGAAACAAACCCTTCTATTGATGTAAATTATGCCGATGCCCTTACAGGAACTAAGCAAATACAAATGTTAGGGCTTACGAGTCCCTATATATTATTTACGCAAGAGAATATCCCTAGTTTGCGTGGTAGTAATCAAACCTTTGGATTAACATTTACACCTGGGACTTGGGTTGAAAGCATTCAAATTACTAAGGGTGCTGGAACGGTAACTAGTGGTTATGAGAGTATTTCGGGTCAAATTAACACAGAGTTGATTAAGCCCCAAACGGCACCACCGCTTTTTGTTAACGGATTCCAATCTGTAAATGGGCGCTCTGAATTAAATATTCAGGCAAAGCATGAGTTTTCAGACAAATGGGCTACAACGCTTTTTTTGCATGGAAATCAGCGCGTAAAAAAGACAGACCAAAACAAAGATGGGTTTTTGGATATGCCACTTTCTAATCAAATTAATGTGCTGAATCGTTGGCAATATATCAATCCAGATAAAGGATGGGTAGGTTTTTTAAACATTGGCTATGTAACAGATGAAAAACAAGTTGGTCAATTGGATTTTGACCCAAAAAAGCATCGTTTTGGAAATTCAGTTTGGGGTGGAGAACTTAAAACAGACAAGTTTAATTTTTCTTTAAAGACAGGGTATGTTTCTCCAGAAATCCCTTACAGAAGTTTAGGGTTTCAATCTGCTGTAAGCTACCACAACCAAGAAGGATATTTTGGAGGAAACACTTATGATGTTTCTTATACTAGTTATTTCCATCACCTAGTGTATCAATCTATTTTGGGGAATACGCTACACAAATTCAAAACAGGCATACAGTATATGGCTGATGTTTACGATGAAACTATTCTTAGTACAGAAATCCATAGAAATGAAACCAATTTGGGAGGTTTTTTTGAGTATAGTTATGACGCTCAAGAAAACTTTAATCTAATTCTTGGTCTCCGATTTGATCATCATAACACCCTAGGTAATTTTATTACACCTCGTGCTCATATTCGATACGCGATGTTTGATAATAAAACCATTTTACGACTTTCAGCAGGAGAAGGCAGACGGGTTTCAAGCATTTTTGCCGAACACCAAAAATTCTTAGGCAGTCAACGTCAACTTCTGATTTCAAATCCAACAGCTCCTATTTATGGATTGCTTCCTGAGCGTGCTTGGAATTATGGTTTTAGCTGGATTCAAAAGTGGAATATTCCAAACCAACCTACAGAGTTTGGTATTGATGTGTATCGAACTTCGTTTACTAATCGAGTTGTTGTGGATTGGGAGACACCAGGAGAAATTTCCTTTTATAATTTGGATGGAAAAAGTTACGCACAGAGTATTCAGTTTTCGGCAAACACAAGCTTTAATCAGCGTGTTGATCTTCGCTTTGCCTACAAAGCATACGACATTAATACGACTTATAATTCGGGTGAAAAACGTATGCCACTACAGCCCAAAACACGTTGGTTTGCTTTTTTAGGGTATAACACACAAATAGATTCTGGGAAACAATGGCGTGCTGATATTACAATGCACCGAGTAGGAGAACAACGATTAGTAGCGACTTCCGCATTACCCTCACGGCTAGCCAATGGATTTTCTTTGTTGAGTTCGCAGCTTACACGTCAATTTTCAGAAAAGCTATCGCTATATTTAGGTGCTGAAAATTTGTTGAATGTTAAGCAATCAGATGCTATTCTTGGCGCAGCAGATCCTTTTGGCGCAAATTTTGATACGAGTCAAGTATATGCGCCTGTTTTTGGCAGAATGTTTTATGCAGGATTCCGCTTTAATTTATAAATATTAATAAAATGAGAATATCTATTATTTTGATGTTGTTTATGGCTACTTCTTTGGTTGCCCAAACAAAAAAAGAGACCCTTTCTGTACGTGGTAATTGTGGTATGTGTAAAGAGCGCATCGAAGCAGCAGCCTTAAAAACAAAAGGTGTGAAGTACGCTGTTTGGCAATCTAACAACGAACAGTTGCAACTTATCTACAATGCAAAAAAGACATCGGCTGAACAAGTAGCTAAAAATATTGCTGCAGTGGGGCATGAGGCTCATGGTATTGTTGCTGCAGATAGTATTTATACTACCTTACCTATGTGTTGTAAATACAGAGAAGGGAACCCACATGATAAGGGTTATACGGATAAATAGAACATTACTTTACTACGTATAATTTAGTGCGTTCGTAAACAAAAAACCCGCAACTCCTGTTGTGGGTTTTATTATGCGGACAAAGAGTGATTACTTCGTGAACCTTAATATTTATCCTGAGCAAGTATAGAAACCAACTTTCTTGCAGGAAGTATTTGTTTTTTCAAATCAAACATGAAGTAAACTTCAGTTTGCTTCATAAAAAAAACCAAGTGCAAACACACTTGGTTTCCTTTTGCGGAGAAAGAGGGATTCGAACCCCCGGAGGTGTGACCCTCAACGGTTTTCAAGACCGCCGCATTCGACCACTCTGCCATTTCTCCAATGGCTGCAAATATAGGCTCTTTTTTTGTTTCTTAAAATGCATTTCTATCTCCTTTTTCTATTACCTACATTTGCCACATGATTGATTTTCCTTTTGACCTACTGTTACTTGTTGGCGCAGGACTTTTTGCTGGCTTTATTAATACTATGGCTGGAGGTGGATCCTTGCTTACATTGCCCTTGCTTATTTTTTTAGGATTGCCATCGGCTACTGCAAATGGAACTAACAGAGTGGCGATTCTTGTGGCTACAAGTTCAGCTACCTTAGGATTTCGAAGTAAAAAAATAAATTCTTTTCCTTTTAGTTTATACTTGGGTGGAATAGCACTGTTGGGAGCTCTTGTTGGAGCCCGAATTGCTATCGATATTGATGGGAGTATATTTAATAGGATTTTGGCAATAATCATGATAGTTGTAGTTGTGCTAATGGTGTTTAAGCCTAAGTACAGCACCGAGGCAACTTCTCCTAAGACTACAGGTAAAACCTTAATTTGGTCTATGATAGCCTTTTTCTTTATTGGAATTTATGGAGGTTTTATTAATGCAGGGATTGGTTTTATCATGATGCTGTTCATGAATTATGTTAACCGAATGGACTTAGTTCGTGTAAATGCTACAAAAGTTGCTGTAGCATTTATATATACCACTGGAGCGCTGGCTACGTTCGCGCTTAGTGGTCATATTGATTGGAAATATGGAATTGCTTTAGCTATTGGGAATTCTGCTGGAGCTTTTTTTGCTTCTCGTTACGCGGTAAAAAGAGGAGAGGGGGTAATAAAAGCCGTAATGATAACAATGGTTGTGGCAATGTCAGTGAAACTGTGGTTTTTCTAAAGGATTTTCTTTAACCCCTTTTTTTAGTACTTTTCATAGGAGACAATCTCTAGTCCATACCCAGACATTCCAACACGCTTAATTTGTTCGCTATTTGACAACAGTTTGATGTTGTGTATGCCTACCGCATGTATCATTTGCGCACCTATGCCAAAATCTTTTTCATCCATTTTACGAGGACTATTTTCTTTATTTTTCAGCACAGCCAATTGTTCTAATAGTTTTCTAGCAGGTTGGAGTTGATTTATAAAAATAACAGCTCCTTTACCTTCATTTTGAATGCGTTTAAAAATTCTATCAAGTCCACTTGTAGTTCTTTGGTTTAAGATGCTAAGCAACTCACTATTAAGTTGTTGTGTATGAACACGAGTTAAGACTGCTTCGTTTTCTTCCCAAATTCCTAAGGTTAAAGCAATGTGTATTTGATCGTTGGTGTTTTGATGAAAGGCACGAAGTCTAAAAGTTCCATATGATGTTTGAACCTCAAAATCTTCCTTTACTTCAATCAAGCTGTCATGCTTCATTCTATAGCTAACTAGATCTTCAATGGAGACCAATTTAAGATCAAAAGTATCGGCAACTTTTCGTAGTTGCGGTAGACGCGCCATGGTACCGTCTTCGTTCATAATTTCAACAATTACGCCAGCAGCTTGAAACCCTGCAAGTCGAGCAAAATCAATAGCTGCTTCTGTGTGTCCTGTTCTTCGCAATACACCTCCTTCTTTGGCGGCCAATGGAAAAATATGTCCCGGACGTAAAAAATCACTTGCACTCGCATCATTACTTATGAGCTTTCTGACTGTTTTTGCCCTGTCGGCAACAGAAATTCCCGATGTAACGCCATTTCCCTTTAAATCAATAGAAACCGTAAAAGCGGTCCCCATCGGATCGGTGTTGTTGCTAGCCATGGGATATAAATCAAGAGTTCTACAACGTTTTTCAGTAATGGGTGTGCAAATCAATCCGCGGCCTTCTTTTGCCATAAAGTTGATCATTTCGGGCGTTACCATTTCTGCAGCACCTATAAAATCGCCTTCATTTTCACGGTTTTCGTCATCAACTACTATAATTACTTTTCCGTTTCTAATATCTTCTATGGCAGACTCTATACTATCGAGACGAATGTTTTCTTTCATTTTTTCAATTTTTTTGAGAGCTCGAAAAAAGGTTGTTTCAAATTCATTTTTAATCGTTCAATATCAAAAACAGACTTGTCTTTACTGGCTCTTAATGTTGCAATTAACCCTACAATTGTTAGTACAATTGAGATTAACCATGAGCCCCAAAAAGGGTGCAGACTACCATCTTCAGCACTATTTTTAAACAATGTTCCTGCAAAATGATAGGTCAAAAATATGGTTAATGCTACAACTATTGGCAAACCAAAGCCACCTTTTCTAATAATGGCACCTAGCGGAGCACCAACAAAAAACAATAAAACAGCAGCGTAGGCATTTACAAATTTATCATCCCGCCATAATCGATGAAGATTGATGACCTTTTCGCGAATAAAAAACAATCTTTTTTGATTGTTAAAATTACTGAGTTGCATCTCTATATTATTTTTTGCACTCTGCAAAATTTGAATTTTTTGATTTGCTTTGAATTGAGCTAAGTGTGCTGTATCACCTAAATAGGAAGTAATTTCTTTTATTTCTTTATTACGGTCAACTGATTTAATCCCTGTTCGTAAATAAACGGTTTTGGCAAACCCTTCAATTTCTGAAACATATCCTTCCGTTAACGAGTCAATACTTTTGCCTAATTCACCTACATTTTGCATTTTGAAGGTGTTCGTATAATTCGTTTCGTTTAAATCAACATCATTAAATGTGCGTAAATCTATGTTCATTGTGTATTGCTTGAATGCAATACGACTATGTGGGTTGTTTTTTTTACGTTTGTTTTTTTGCACGATTTCCTCATATCTGTATCCATCGTACAATACAAGTTGCAAGCCTTCTTTTAGTTCTTCACTTTTTAATTCTCCTCGTTGTGCTTTTATCACAATATTGTTAACCTGATTGGGTGTTTTTTCGTGAATGATAACATCCTCTAAAAGTCTGTTGTTTTCACCATATTTCCTTCCCACTTTGATGTTGCTTTCCCCAATGTCGTTAAACATTCCCTCGGTTATTGCTAATGCGGGTCGCATTTTAGACAAGTTTTTCCTTAGGTTATATGTTTTGAATTCTGCTAGTGGAATAACGGTATTCGCCACATAAAAAGTTGCTAAGCATGCAATGCTGTTAACAATAATCAATGGTCGCATGGCACGCAATAGCGATATGCCTGCTGATTTCATAGCGGCAAACTCATAACGCTCTGCAAAATTTCCAAATGTAATGATGGAAGCAAGTAATATTGTAAGTGGCAATACTAGCGGAACAAGTTTAGGCGAGTAATACAGTAAAAACTTTAATAATACACTTACATCTAATCCTTTACCGGCAAATTCGTCAATAAAAACCCACACGGTTTGTATGATGAATATGAACATTAGAATAAAAAAGAAACTCACTAGTGTAGTGAGATAACTTTTTAATATATATCTATCTAATAACGGTAGTTTCATTAAAATCTATCAATGTAATAATTTGGATAGTTTTTTTCTTCAAACACAAAGGTATTATCGGCTAATGCCTTATTTGTATTGAAAGAGCGAACAGTAAGTGTGGTTTCAGTACCATTTTCACCTACTTCAATGAGCTTATAGATATGTTTCGTTTTTATGTCAACACCAAGTAGCAGATAAGCTGCTTGTGCGTAGGTGTCTATAGGAGTTAATTTCAAAAACTGAATGGTTTTACCTCCATATAGAGGCTGCGTGATGTCCCATGCAAAGCGATAACCTTCTTTATAGAATGAAAATAATTTAGATGGATTTAAACTTCCTCCAAGTTCTGTGTCTACGGGCTCAATCAACACCTCTTCATTTTCATTGTTTATGGTGTACGTCAACTCTCCATCACTAAGTTGTTGAATACCCATAAGATTTAGGGCATATTTATTGTTTTCAACTATTAGGGTCCCACGTTCTTTTTGTTGAATGTATTCTTTTCTGTTTACTAGCTCGTAAGTAAAATCAATAGATATGTTGTTGTACTTAGAAAGTGTTTCCGAAACTTCATTCAAAAGGGTTTCTGCGCGTTGGTCTTGAGCAACAGCAAATGATAAAATAAGTAGGCTGATTTTTTGGGTGATAATTTTCATTTTCGTTATATAAAAATTCTTGCAATGAAATAACGTCTCGGAACATGACATCGCGAGCTTTACTTCCTTCAAATGGACCTACAATTCCTGCCGCTTCAAGTTGATCAATGATACGTCCTGCACGATTGTACCCCAATTTAAGCTTACGTTGCAAAAGCGATGCCGAACCTTGTTGGGCATTTACAACCACTTCGGCAGCTTCTTTAAAAATAGGATCTCGGTCTGCAATATTATTTTCTTTTGTAGAGGTGTTTTCATCCGACACATACTCTGGAAGCATGTGTGCGTCGGGATAGGCACGTTGTGACCCAATAAAATCGGTTATTTTTTCTACTTCTGGTGTATCAACAAAAGCACATTGAAGTCTAATCAAATTATTTCCTTGCGTAAAGAGCATGTCTCCACGACCAATAAGTTGATCGGCGCCACCGCTATCCAAAATAGTTCTAGAATCTACTTTTGAAGTAACACGGAAGGCAATTCGAGCTGGGAAGTTTGCTTTGATAAGCCCCGTAATTACATTTACCGATGGACGTTGCGTAGCAATAATCAAATGAATTCCTACAGCACGTGCTAATTGCGCAAGTCTAGCAATTGGAGTTTCTACTTCCTTTCCAGTAGTCATAATAAGATCGGCAAACTCATCAATAACCAATACAATGTAGGGTAGAAATACATGTCCGTCATGCGGATTTAAGCGACGCTCTTTAAACTTAGCATTGTATTCTTTTATATTTCTGCACATAGCCGATTTAAGTAAATCGTATCGTTTATCCATTTCGATACATAACGAATTTAAGGTATTTATAACCTGTTTATTGTCTGTAATGATAGCATCATCTGTATCGGGTAGTTTGGCTAAATAATGCCGTTCAATCTTATTAAAAAGCGTCAATTCTACCTTTTTGGGGTCAACAAGGACAAACTTAATTTCGGCGGGATGCTTTTTGTATAATAATGAAGTCAAAATCGCATTTAATCCCACAGATTTTCCTTGACCCGTAGCACCAGCCATGAGTAAGTGAGGCATTTTTGCTAAATCCACCACAAAGGTTTCGTTGCTAATGGTTTTACCTAGTGCAAGCGGTAGTTCCATTTCGGCTTCCTGAAATTTTTTAGCCAAAATCACAGAACGCATCGAAACAATAGTTGCCTTTTTATTAGGTACTTCAATACCCACCGTTCCTTTTCCAGGAATAGGGGCAATAATACGAATACCAAGTGCCGAAAGAGATAATGCGATGTCGTCTTCTAAATTTTTAATTTTAGAAATACGAACACCCGCAGCAGGAACAATTTCATAAAGCTTTACTGTAGGTCCAATGGTGGCTTTTATGTCTGCAATTCCAATAATACGCTCTTTGTTTTCCTCTAACTCTTGTTCGTTAATTGTTATTCCTTCATGTGGATAGCTTTTAAGTAACGATTCGGTGGGGGAACGGAAGTTTTTGAGCTCAAGAGTCGGATCAACTTCACCAAAATCAG
The DNA here is from genome assembly GCA_038124405.1 of Flavobacteriaceae bacterium. GTDB lineage: Bacteria > Bacteroidota > Bacteroidia > Flavobacteriales > Flavobacteriaceae > UBA7446. The sequence goes on from JAYPBW010000002.1 coordinate 31,317, forward strand.
CAACCAATTTTTTGGCTTTTTTTACTATTTCGTCTTCTTCTGTTTCGTTTACCGAAAGTGCAATATCGTCTTTCGTCTTTTCCTTTTTTTGCTTTAGAGCGGAAACATTTGGAGGAATCGCAGGTTTTTTGATGGGCTCTTCAATTGCAGTATTATCAAAAGAAACTTGAGCTATTTGTTCTTCATCTTCTTCTGGTTCAGCTATTTGAATACTTCGTTTGGGCATACGAACGTGTTCGGGTTTCCATTTTAGCTGATATACTATAAAAGCAACTGCGACCAGTAGCAAGATGCTAGCAACTCCTAATGGACCAATGTAATGTATCAAAAGGGCGTTTGCCTCAAAGCCTGTAACGCCACTCAACAGTGGGTATTTAGGTAAAATAAGTGCAAGGGTAAGTGCAGTCCAAATTGATACTAGCAATGTCCAAATCCATCGGATTCCTAATTTGTGTGTTCCCGAATTGAGAAAATGACTCACTCCCGTAACGAATACCATAATTGAAATAAAGAAGGCACCTATCCCTACTCCTTGATATACGAATAGGTGGCTAAGCAATGCGCCTAACTTCCGAATACTATTCTCAACGGGAATATCTCTATCGGTAAGGTTGGAGAGGGTGCTTTGATCGATTTTCCATGTTTGAAAAAATGAAATAAAAGCTGAAAACAACAATATGGAAGCCAAAACGCAAAATGCACCCCAAACAATTTGTTGTTGGCGGTTGAGTCCCTTGATACGGAATTTCGCTTTTTTTGTCATCGTTGAAATTCAAAAATACAACAAAAAAACCCGATGACGTCATCGGGTTTTTCTTGCGTATAGCATTTTGCTTTACAAGTAAATTAATTCAAATCAAATCGATCTGCATTCATAACTTTATTCCAAGCGGCAATAAAATCTTGAATAAATTTATTGTTATTGTCGTCTTGGGCATATACTTCTGCAATTGCTCTTAGTTCAGAATTTGAACCAAACACCAAATCTGTTCTAGAAGCAGTGCGAGCTTTTTCACCAGTACTCCTTTGGAGTCCAACATAGGAATTGTAACCTGTAGTTTGCCACTTTATGTCCATAGACAAGAGCGTTTTGAACCAAGAGTTATTAAGCTTCCCATCGGTCCAAACCCCATCGCCAGAACGAGAAACTCCCATAGCACGCAATCCACCTACCAAAACAGTCATTTCAACAGGATTAAGTCCAAGTAGTTGTGCTTTATCTAGCATAATTTCTTCAGGCGGAACAGCAAACTCTTTTTCTGAATAGTTTCTAAAACCACAAGCCTTAGGCTTAAGTAATTCGAAAGAGTCTATATCTGTTTTATCTTGAGTGGTGTCACCACGACCAGTAGTTACAATTACTTTTGTTCCGCTAGCCATTTCAATACCAACTGCTCCTCCTATTACAATTATGTCAGCAATACTTGCGCCTGTTTCTTTAGCGATTTGTTCATAAACTTCTAAAACGCTTTTAAGTTGTGAAGGATTGTTAACTTCCCAGCTTACTTGCGGTTCCAAACGAATTCTAGCACCATTAGCTCCACCACGATTATCGGAACCCCTAAAAGTTGACGCAGAGGCCCATGCGGTTTCGACTATTTGTTGATGTGTCAGCCCACTTTTAGCTATTGCACTTCGCACCGCTTTTTCTTCATCTTCAGAAAGGACTTTACCTGGCGCAACAGGGTCTTGCCAAATGTATTCTACGTCCTTAAAGTCTCCTGCAACATAATTGCTTTTTGGTCCCATATCTCTGTGAAGAAGTTTGAACCAAGCACGAGCGAATGCCTCACCGAATGCCTCAGGATTTTCTAAGAAACGTTCACAAATTTTACGGTATTCTGGATCAACCTTCATAGACATATCAGCCGTTGTCATCATGGGAAGTACTTTTTCATCACTTCCATCAACTTGTGGTACCATGTCTTCTTCAGTACAATTGATTGGGTGCCATTGCCATGCCCCTGCAGGACTTTTTTTACATTCCCATTCGTATTTGAACAGCAAGGTTAAGTACCCCATATCCCATTGTATTGGGTTTGTTGTCCAGGGACCTTCTATACCACTCGTTATGGTATCTACACCCTTTCCTGATTTATGTGAACTCAACCATCCAAACCCTTGTGCTTCAATTGCTTCTCCTTCAGGCTCAGCACCTACATGAGCTTCGTCTCCAGCTCCGTGCGCTTTTCCAAACGTGTGACCACCCGCAGTTAGGGCAACAGTTTCCTCGTCATTCATTGCCATGCGCTTAAAGGTTTCCCTAACATCTTGTGCAGAAAGTGCTGGATCAGGGTTTGCGTTAGGTCCTTGTGGATTTACATAAATAAGCCCCATTTGAACAGCCGCAAGAGGGTTTTCTAAATCCTGACGAGTTTTACCGTAGCGATTATCACCTAGCCACTCGTCTTCAGCACCCCAATAGATGTCTTTTTCAGGATGCCAAATATCTTCTCTCCCTAAAGCTGTACCATGATTTGGCCCTCCCATGTCTTCAATGGCTACATTACCTGCAAGAACAAGTAAATCTGCCCAACTTAGATGATTCCCATATTTTTCTTTAACAGGCCAAAGGAGTCTTCGCGCTTTGTCTAGGTTTCCATTATCGGGCCACGAGTTAAGTGGTGCAAACCGCTGTGCCCCTGTGGCAGCTCCGCCACGACCATCTCCGGTGCGGTAAGTCCCGGCAGCATGCCAAGTCATACGAATAAAAAATGGACCGTAATGTCCATAATCTGCAGGCCACCAGTCTTGGCTGTCGCGTAAAACGATTTTGATGTCATTTTTTACAGCTTTTAGATCAAGATTTTTAACTTCTTTTTTATAGTCGAAGCCCGCTAAAGGATTGCTCTTAGCATCGTGTTGACGTAAAATATCAAGATTAAGTTGGTTGGGCCACCAATCTTTGTTTTGTGTTCCAAGATTAGGTTGTGTCGTTGAACCGTGGAAAGGGCATTTACTTTCGCTCATAGTTGATGATTTTTTTTGAGTGTTAAATGTATAAAATAAGAAACGAAATTATTCCAAATTTGATTCATAAAATCTATAAACAAATAAACAGTATTGATGCTACAATTTTAGTTGCTTGATTTTATATCCAATAGCAGCATACAACAGCGTTGTAAAGGGGCTCAGCCAATTGAAAATGGCAAACACAAAATACTCGGCTACCGAAACACCCAATACACCAGATTGATACGCACCACAGGTATTCCATGGTACTAAAACAGAAGTTACCGTACCCGAATCCTCGAGTGTGCGACTCAAATTTTCGGGAGCTAGACCACGATCTTTGTATGCTTTTGCAAACATTTTCCCAGGAACTACTAAAGATAAATATTGGTCTGAGGCAGTAATGTTTATAGCTAAGCACGAAGCAACGGTACTGGCAAACAATTGGAAGGTGTTTTTTGCCCAACGCATCAATGCGCTGCTAATGGTTTGTAACGCACCGATGGCGTCCATTATTCCACCAAATACCATGGCACAAATAATGAGCCATATCGTACCTAGCATTCCTGTCATACCACCCGATTGAAATAAATCGTTTAGCAATGGGTTTGAGGTTTCAATTGTTGTGGAAATGGTTATAGCATTCATAATAACCCTATAATTGCTAGACCATGACATACTATCTTCAGCACCCAACAATGCGATAAGCGGTTGCTGAAAAACTAGGGCAAATAAAGCCCCTAAAAGTGTTCCTGCTAACAAAGCAACTAGCGGCGGTGTTTTACGAGAAATCATTACAATTACCGCCACTGGGGCTACAAACAA
>JAYPBW010000002.1:35103-39639 GCA_038124405.1 Flavobacteriaceae bacterium
GTATGGTAAACCGTTCTCGAATAGCGGTTAACAAAGGCTCTGTTTCAGACAAAACGGAGGTGTCTTGTGTAAATCCAATGATAAGAAAAACGAGTAATGTGATTAGAATGGTAGGAACAGTGGTAAGTGTCATGTAACGGATATGACTAAACAATTCACCTCCCGCCATGGCAGGGGCAAGGTTTGTAGTGTCACTAAGCGGAGACATTTTATCTCCAAAATACGCCCCCGAAATAACCGCACCAGCAATCATACCAACTGGAAGTCCCATAGCCTTGCCAATCCCAATAAGGGCAATTCCTACAGTAGCTGAGGTTGTCCAACTACTTCCTGTGGCAATGGATATAAGAGCACAAATAACTATACAAGCCGCCAAGAAATAGGTAGGATGTAAGAGTTGGAGTCCATAATATATCATAGCTGGAATAATACCACTTAACAACCACGTTCCTGCCAAAGCCCCCACAAAAAGAAGGATGAGAATAGCACCTGTCACCGACTTTAAGTTTTCTTCTACTTGCTGTAACATATGTGAATACTTAATCTTGCATCTAAACCCAACTACTGCAGCTACTGCACCTCCTAAAAGTAATATAAACTGATTGGATCCACTTAACGCATCGTCTCCGTAAACACCTACATTTATAGAAAGTAGTATCACCAATACAACAACTGGGAGTAGTGCGGTTGCTAGCGATAAAGCAGGTTTTTGTTCCATTTCTAACTGTAATAATACGATTTTGTGTGGAATACCAAAAAGGATATACGTGGTATGCCCGCTTCATTGTACATTTGTATTGAAAATCAAAATAAAATGAATCAATTCGATGTAGCTGTTATAGGCTCTGGCCCTGGCGGATATGTAGCAGCCATACGCTGCGCGCAACTAGGAATGAAAACCGTACTCATTGAAAAAGAACCTACACTTGGTGGTACGTGCCTTAATGTGGGGTGTATTCCTTCAAAATCGTTGTTGGACTCTTCCCACCACTACGAAACAGCAGCAAAAGATTTTAAAACACACGGCATAGACATTAAAGGAGGCCTAGAGGTTAACTTCCCTCAAATGATTGCCCGAAAGAGAGAAGTAGTTTCGACAACGGTTAAAGGAATCGACTTTTTGATGGACAAAAACAAGATTACCGTATTGCGAGGGTTGGGTTCGTTTGAAGATGCTACGCATATTAAGATTACAGGCGAGGATGCGCAAACCATTGAAGCAAAAAACACCATAATCGCTACAGGTTCTAGCCCTGGAAGTCTTCCTTTTATTACACTAGATAAAGAACGTGTTATTACCTCTACAGAAGCCTTGGAGCTTAGTGAAATTCCTAAGCACTTGGTGGTTATTGGTGGTGGTGTTATTGGACTAGAATTAGGTCAAGTTTATCGCAGATTGGGTGCTGAGGTAAGCGTTATTGAATACGCTGATCGCATTAGCCCCGTACTAGATGTTGCCCTTTCTAAAGAATTGATGAAAGTCATGAAAAAGCAGGGCGTGAAATTTCACCTCTCGCATCAAGTTACTGCCGTGGAGCGCAAGGGCAAAACGGTAACCGTTACTGCCAATGACAAAAAAGGAGTAGCACAAACCTTTGCAGGCGATTATTGTTTGGTGTCTGTGGGCAGAAAACCCTATACCGATGGGCTAAACGCCGAAGCTGCTGGGGTTACCCTAAATGAGCGTGGGCAAATAATTGTAAACGAACAAATGCAAACCGCTACGTCGAATATTTATGCTATTGGCGATGTGGTGCGTGGTGCTATGTTGGCACATAAAGCTGAGGAAGAGGGCGTTTTGGTTGCCGAGTATTTGGCTGGGCAAAAACCACATATTGATTATAACCTTATTCCAAATGTGATTTACACCTGGCCCGAAGTGGCTGCTGTGGGAAAAACAGAAGAAGAACTAAAAGCAGCGAATATCCCGCACAAAAAGGGACAGTTTCCCATGCGAGCGTTGGGGCGTTCTAGAGCGAGTATGGACACCGATGGGTTTGTAAAGATTTTGGCACATGCCGAAACGGATGAAATTTTGGGCGTTCATATGATTGGTGCGCGTGCTGCCGACCTGATTACCGAGGCGGTAACGGCAATGGAATTCCGTGCCTCTGCCGAGGATTTGGCACGTATGAGTCATGCACACCCTACCTATGCCGAAGCGGTAAAAGAAGCAGCACTAGCAGCTACCGAAAACCGCGCTTTGCACGTGTAGCGGTGCTATGGCAGAATGATTTTAAAGGCGTTGAAAAACGCCTTTTTTTATGACTAGCCTTTTTTTGTTAATTTAGCATTAAACATACCCCCAAATTTGTTTGAACGAAGCGCCTATATATTTCATTTTTACTTTTTGGGGTTTGAAAATCAGCTCAATTACAGAGTTGAAGATTGTAAATATTATAACACAGCCCTTAAAAATAATTTTTCTATGCGACTACTTTATTTTATAACAACTTTAACATTTATTTCTATAAACGCCCTAACTACTGATGTAGTAACGGGCTTGAATTACCCTCTTGGCTTAGCAATTGATGGAAATGACATTTATATTGCGGAACAATCTGGAAACAAAGTTTCAAAAATTGATATCACGGCTACCACACCCACCACGTCAACTGATGTTACTAACGTTAATTACAAACCTACTGGACTAGCAATTAAGAGTGGTCTTTTTACTAAAGATTTGTATATATCTGCATTTAGCACAGCTAAAATTTTTAAATTAGACTTAAATGCCTCTTCTCCAGCATTAATAGAATTCTTTATCTCTGGGTTAACATACCCTCGACCAGCTGGATTGACAGAGAAAAAAAAATACAAGATTTATAATCTATTGGGTTCTGAAATTAAAAATGGAAATATTATCAATAATGAAAAAATAAATATTAATGATTATATTAATGGTCTTTATTTTTTGAAGTTTAACCAAGGTAATGTAATTAAATTTCTAAAAGAATAACTTCCTCTGGTTAGTGTTTGTGACGCATAGCTATTTTAAAAATTAGTCATCCTCCCAATCTAAGACTTCAATATTTTAGGATATAGCAACACAAGTGACGTTACCCCAACTACAAAGCCAAGTGCGCCCAAAACGGCTATTTCCCACGAGAGGGATTGTTTGTAAAATTTGTACAGCCCTATACTGGTAAAACTCCCATAAAGGATAACGTAGTGCACAATATAGAGCGATAACGTTTTGGTGCCAATTTTTTGCCATAGGCTTAGTTTTACCATAGGTTCAAGCACCATAAATACGCCAAACAAAACCAATACATCGCCCAGTCGCATAAACAAAAAGTTATTGTTTGAAACGTCTTGCAGCAGCGTACTAGAAAATACTTTAGAAAGTGCATGCAACGCTGCAGTTGAGTAGAGCGAAAGCAAAACGCCTACTGCCAAAAATCCAATCGCCCAAACGTTTAGATGAGAAGGTCTTTTGGGCATTAAAAAGGCTATACCTGCGCCAAAACTTACATACCCCAACCATGGAAGTAGGTAAAAAACAGCTCCGTTGGCTTTGGTTAGATATGCCGAAATAAATAAGGGAAGGTGTTCAAAGTGCAAAGATGCATAGCGTGGCTCCATGATAAAAATGCCAATGCCAATGCCAAAAAAAAGCAATGGGCGGAGTTTCCCCATCTTATTAAAAAGCAGATAGAGCAGCATGGAAAACAACAGTCCGCAGCCAATAATTTGCAGTACATCGGGGCGTAAAAAGGTTTTGGTTAATCGCCCAGTAGTCAAAAAATACGGGAGGCTTAGCCTAAGGGCATAGCCCCATAAAATTAATTCTACGGCTCGTTTTAGCCCTTTTTTGAGTCTAGGGTTTTGCCATCCTGTTTTGGGGTTGCGTTGCAGTAAAAACATGAACACCCAACCCGTTATGGTAAAAAATACAGGTGCGGTAAAGCCTCTGCAATATTCCCAAAGTTGATATATAAAGTGGTGTTGATTTACCGTAGTGATGTCTAGAAGCCCACTTACAAAATGCCCTTGCAGCATCATCAAAATCGCAAAGGCTCTAAGCGCATCAATAAAATAAAACCGTTGCGTATTCATAATTACATCAAAAGTGTTTGTCGAATTTTTCTTGAATCTTGTCAAGCGCCAAATTCCCCAAACTGCCCACGTGTGAGTGCGTTAGGTTTTTAGGTGCCTTAAAAGTACCTTCTTCAACCTGTTGTCCCACCTGTTTATAGGCATCTCTAAACGGAACGCCTTGTTGCACCAACTCATTCAGCGCATCTACGGTAAAGGCATATGTATAGGTCTCATCTTCCATGATATTTTGACGTACCTGAACTTCCTTGATAGCACTGTTAAGCATGGTAAGGCAGTCTTTAATACTGTCTATTCCTTCAAGCATTTTTCCTTTAAAAAGCTGCATTTCTCTGTGGTAGCCACTTGGAAGATTTTGCCCCAAAAGCGCAAAATCGTTGGCAAGCCCTTGAATGAGGGCACATTTCCCACGTATCAATTCAAAAATATCCGGATATTTCTTTTTCTGCATAATAATAGAAACTGTTGTTAAATGTG
>JAYPBW010000002.1:39649-42416 GCA_038124405.1 Flavobacteriaceae bacterium
ATGTGCTGGAAAATGAATGAAATTAAAATTCTGGCTCATATACAGGCATACATCCATAGCAAAACGACCAAGCGTAGCCGCCAAAGAACCTAGTGCACTTGCCGTGATACGTTCTGTTTTGCCACGGCCCATTTGTGCTGCCACCGCATTAAATTTTAAGGTATTAAAGTGCAATGCTGCTGTGGTGTGATTTCTATCAATAGGGAATGAGCATCCGTATCCGGCTGCACTGCCCAACGGATTTTGGTCACAGATTTTGTGCGCTGCATTTAATAAAATTACATCATCAATTAACGACTCGGCATAGGCCGAAAACCACAATCCAAAAGATGAAGGCATGGCAACTTGCAAGTGCGTATAACCGGGTAGCAAATCGTTTTTATACTGCTCCGCCAAACCCATCCATGTAGCAAACAATTCCTTTGTAAGCCCTTTAATTTCAGTTAGTTCGTCTTTAAGCAATAGTTGCATAGCTGTCAATACTTGATCGTTTCTTGAACGTGCCGTGTGAATTTTTTTACCAGTATCTCCCAATCGATCGGTGAGTAAAAATTCAATTTTAGAATGAATGTCTTCAAAATCATCCTCTATCACAAAATCATCCGATACAACACTTTCTAAAATAGCAACAAGCTCCGTGCAAAGTGATGCTGCTTCTTCATTGGTAAGCAATCCAACCGATGCCAACATTTGGGCGTGCGCTTTTGAGGCTTGTACGTCATAAGGTGCCAGTCGAACATCCCAAAGTCTGTCGTCTCCTACGGTAAATCGGTCAACGTTTTCGGTTACGGATGTTTTGTTTTTTTGCCAAAGCTTCATAATGCTTGTTTTAAAATGTCAATATACAACGGGATTGCCTCTTCGAGTTCTTTTACATAAATAAATTCATCAGCGGTATGGGATCGTGGCGAATCGCCAGGCCCCAATTTTAGCGAATTACATGACAATACCGCTTGATCCGATAGGGTAGGCGAACCATAGGTTTCGCGTCCTGCTGCAACCCCTGCTTTTACGATAGGATGCTCCATTGGAATGGAGGATGAGCTCAATCTAAGCGAACGTGCCGATACTTCGCAAGGCGCAGCCTGTAACAATTCGTTAATTTCGGCATTGGTATAGCGGTCGTTTACTCTAACATCTAAAACCAATTTCACATCTGCCGGTACGGCATTGTGTTGTTTTCCAGCATTGATTTGCGTAACGGTGAGTTTTACAGGACCTAAGGTTTCCGACACACGGCCAAAATCATAATTATTAAACCAATCAATAACGGTTCCAATTTTATCAATGGGGTTATCGTTATTTGGATGCGCTGCGTGGCTTGCCGTTCCGTTTATGGTTGCATCAAACACCACCAGTCCTTTTTCAGAAACCGCCAAGTGCATTTGTGTGGGTTCGCCCACTATTGCGGTATCAATAGGCGGAAGGGTAGGTAGTAAACTGTTTAATCCATTTGGCCCTGAAGTTTCTTCTTCGGCAGTGGCAGCTACAATAATGTTATACGCCATGTCTTTTTGCTCGTAGAAATACACAAAAGTAGCGAGCAAACATACCAATGCGCCTCCGGCATCATTACTGCCCAAACCATAAAGTTTTCCGTCTTCAATGGTGGCTTCATGCGGATTTCTAGTGTAACCACTGTTGGCATGCACCGTATCGTGATGCGAGTTTAGCAATAAATACGGTTTTGATGGGTCTTCGTATTTGTTAATGGCATAGACATTGTTTTGCTGCTGTTTACAGCAAACGCCATGTCGCTCTAGCCATGTCTTTATATGCGCTGCTGTTTGGTCTTCTTCACCCGAAAGTGAAGGCGTACTAATCAACTGTTGAAGGAGTAATAGAGCTTCTTTTTGTAATGTTTCTATTCGATTCATTGCAATGTTGTTTTGGGTGCGTTAGTGTTTGTCAATGCGTTTATGTTGCTAATAATCACTTCGTTGACACCTTTTTTAAGGGCATCAAAACCATTGTGAAGTTTGGGTACCATTCCCTGATGAATTGTTCCTTCAGCGACAAATTTTTGGGTTTGTACTTCGGTTAGGGTTTTTATGACATTATCGGGTTTTGAAATATCGTGTAATACCCCGGCATGTTCAAAGCAGTAGAAGAGGCTTACTTCATAGGCAGTACTCAAAGAAATTGCCACTTGCGCAGCAATGGTATCGGCGTTTGTATTTAGTAACTGACCGTTTTTGTCGTGCGTAATGGCACACAAAACAGGCACCAAATGGTTTTTGGATAGCGTACTGAATACCGCTTCATTCACGGCAACAACATCACCAACCAAACCATAATCGATTTCTTTCACAGGACGCTTTACAGCTTCTATGCAGTTTCCATCTGCACCGCTAAGCCCAATGGCATTTACGCCCAATTCTTGCAGTTGTGCCACTATTTTTTTGTTCGATAATCCAGCATAGCTCATCACCGCCACATCCAGCATTTCTGCATCAGTGATGCGTCTTCCGTCAATCATTTTTGGTTTGATTCCCAACTGCTTTGCCAATGCGGTAGCGTGTCTTCCTCCGCCATGCACCAAAAGCTTTGGCGCATCAATTTTAGCAAATGCACCTAACACTTCTTGCAGTGCAGTTGCGTCATTTACCAAATGCCCACCTACTTTAACAATATGCAGTTTTGGTTTCACAACAATAGGGTTTTTAGCACCGCTGCGGCGGCATAAGTTCGGTTGTTTGCTTGTTGTATCACCAACGAATTTGGATGATCCAAAACGCCATCAGATACCACTACATTCCTTCTTATG
>JAYPBW010000002.1:42459-44122 GCA_038124405.1 Flavobacteriaceae bacterium
AACATTTTCTCTGGCGTTAACATCCATTGGTTGTCTGTTCTAAGAATTTGCCCATACTGCTCGTATGAAGACCAGTTTTTGGCATACACCACATCTGCGTTTTTCAACGCTTCCTCTTGGTTGTAAAGTACTGGAACTCCCTTAGTAATTCTTGGGTCTAAATCATATCCTTCAGGATTTGTAATTACAAAATCAGCATCCATGTGTTGCATCATTCGTGCAAATGAATTTCCTACCGCATGGGGTAGTGCTTTAGGATGTGGCGCCCATGTAAGTACTACTTTTGGCTTTTTTGTCAAAGATTGCTCGTGTAACGTTAATGCATCAGCCAATGCTTGTAATGGGTGTGCGGTAGCACTTTCCATATTTAGAATAGGAACAGAGGCATATTGAATAAACTTTTGTAGTACCTGTTCTGACTCATCCTTTTCCTTATCTGTAAGCGTAGCAAAGGCACGAATGCCTACCACATCGCAATACTGAGAAACTACTTGTGCAGCTTCCTTTACGTGTTCCGATCGCAAGCCTTCCATGATGGTATTGTCTTCATATTCAATTGCCCATGCCTCGTTGCTAAAATTCATCACCATAACGTCCATACCCAGCAATCGTGCTGCTTTTTGGGTACTTAAGCGGGTGCGTAAACTAGGGTTAAAGAATAATAATCCTAAGGTTTTGCGTTTGCCCACCTCTTCAAATTGGTAGGGATTGTCTTTGATTTCTTTGGCAAGGGCTACTTGCGCATCGAAATCGGGGAGGTCGTTAAGAGTTAAAAATTGTTTCATAGCGATTGTTCTAATGCATCAAAAAATTGATCGAAATGCTTTTGTTGTATGGTTAAAGGAGGTAGTATGCGTAATAGTTTTTTATTACTACTTCCTCCAGTAAAAATGCGATGTTCATAAATAAGTTTTTTGCGGAGTTCACCTACTTCTTGGTCGAATTCTAAACCAAGCATTAGTCCACGTCCTTTAATTTTTTTTACACCTTTTATTGTTTTAGCTCTTTCAGCAAATGCTTCACCAAGAGTTGCTGCATGCTTAATAAGGTTTTTCTTTTTCAACACTTCCAAAACAGCAAGGCTAGCCTGACAAGCCAAGTGATTTCCACCAAAGGTAGTGCCTAGCATACCATACCAAGGCTTGATATTTGGATGCACAAAAATTCCACCTACGGGAAAACCATTCCCCATTCCTTTTGCCATGGAAATAATATCGGGAGTAATACCATAGTGCTGAAATGCAAAGAATTTCCCTGAACGCCCAAAGCCAGATTGTACCTCATCGGCTATAAGGCAGCTTTCATATTTTTTACAAAGCTTTTCAATGCTTTTCATGAATTTTTTTGAGGGCATATCCAGTCCTCCTACTCCTTGAATAGCCTCAATAATAACAGCACAGACATCCCCTTTTTGTAATGTTTTTTCAAGTGCTTTCTCGTCACCAAATTCTAAGAAAGTAACTTTTTGTTGTGCGTTAAGTGGCGCAATGATTTTAGGGGTGTCGGTAGCAGCAACAGCAGCGCTTGTTCTGCCATGAAAAGCATTTTTAAAGGCAACAATTCTAGATCTTCCAGTATGAAAAGAGGCAAGTTTAAGCGCATTTTCATTTGCTTCAGCTCCCGAACTACACAAAAATAACTGATATCCAGAACAACCCGATTG
>JAYPBW010000002.1:44132-46653 GCA_038124405.1 Flavobacteriaceae bacterium
TTGCAATGGATTTTGAATGGCGTTAGAATAGAATCCAATCTTTGAAATTTGTTTTTTGAGTCTTCGATTATATACGGGATGTTGATGTCCAATACTAATCACAGCATGCCCGCCATACAAATCGAGATATTTTTTTCGGTCAGCACCATATACATGCACACCTTTTGCTTTTACAGGCGTTACATCATACAGTGGATATACGTCGAATAGTGGCATTAGTCTTGTGCGATTTCGTTAATTTTTCTAAATGAGGCTACAATTCCTTGGATAAGGGATGAACTCAATCCTTGGTGTTCCATTTCGTTTAATCCTTCAATGGTACACCCTCTAGGAGTGGTTACTTTATCAATTTCCTCTTCAGGGTGTGCTCCTGTTTCAATCAATAGCGATGCTGCTCCCATAGCTGTATGCATGGACATTTTCATAGCTTCAACAGCATCAAATCCAAGTTGAACGCCTCCTTGAGTAGTTGCTCTTATAAGTCTCATCCAAAAGGCAATCCCTGATGCACAAATCACGGTTGCAGCTCGCATATGTTGTTCTTCAATAACAATACTTGTCCCCAAGCCGTTGAAAATCGCTTCTGCAATAGGAAGTCTGTTTTTCCCTTTTTCGTTTGCACAAAGACAGGTCATAGATTTACCCACTGAAATGGCTGTGTTGGGCATAGAACGAATAAGAAATACATCTGAACCCACAATTTCTTCCATTTTGGCTAACGAAAAACCAGTAACGGTAGAAATCAGCACGTGATTGTCATGTAACAAGTCTTTGATTTCTGCAAGAAGTTTTCCCAATTGACTTGGTTGAACAGCCAATATGATAATGTCCGCGTTTTGAACGGCCTCTGCATTGTCGGAAGTAACGTGCGTATTTGCATATTCTTCCCAAGTTTTTATTCCTTCCGTAGAACGACGAGTCAAATATAGTTTTGTAATGCTGTTGCCTGTTATAAGTCCACGCGCAATGCTAAGTCCTAAGTTTCCTGCTCCTAAAATGGCAATTTTCATGCGTATAAATTTTTATAATTAATAAGTTAAAATGTTGCTGCTTTTAAATGTAAACCTGTAAATTGCTCCCAGCCAAACATTAAGTTCATATTTTCTACCGCTTGTCCAGATGCACCTTTCAATAAGTTGTCTATGATGCTAGTGATTAACAATTTTCCTTCATGCAGGTGTAAGTGAAGTAAACATCTATTGGTGTTTACAACTTGCTTCAACGCTAGATTTTGCTTGGTAACTATTGTGAACGAACTGTTATTGTAGTATTCATTGTATAGCGTGTATGCATCTTCAAGAGTACCCTCGAAATTTGTATATGCTGTGGCATAAATTCCGCGGGTAAAATTTCCTCTAATAGGTAAAAAATGAAGTGTAGATTCACTTCCTTGTTTTTGCATTAATGTTTCACCTATTTCACCAAGGTGTTGATGCACAAAGGGTTTGTAATACGAAATGTTATTGTTGCGCCAACTAAAGTGGCTTGTTGCTGTGGGTACAGCACCGGCTCCAGTGCTTCCCGTTATGGCGTTCACGTGTACTTCATGTTGTAGCTTTTTTGCATCTGCTAAAGGCAGTAATGCTAGCTGAATAGCTGTGGCAAAACATCCTGGATTGGCAATAGCTTGTGCCGATTTGATGTTGTTTTTATTGGCTTCGGGGAGTCCATACACAAAAGATCTTCCCAAAAACTGACGGTCTGCAGCCAGACGAAAATCATTGCTTAAATCGATTATTTTAGTATTGTCATTTATACTATGCTCATGCAAGAAAGTTGAAGAATTTCCATGTCCCATGCACAAAAACAACAGGTCTATTTCAGGATTTAGTTCACCAGAAAACGGATCATCCAGAATGCCTACTAAATCGGGATGCGTTTCTGATATTGGCTTCCCAGACCTAGTAGAACTGTATACGAAATCAATGTCAGCCTTAGGATGATTTACAAGCAACCGTAGTAATTCTCCGCCTGTATATCCGGCTCCACCTACAACTCCAACCTTTATTTTATTTATTGACATGCTGATAAATTTTTCCGGCGTTTGCCGATAGTTTAATAAATCCTTTTGCTTCTGCGGCACTCCACGCTTTATTAGCTTCCCCATAAGTCCCAAATGAGTTATCCATTAAATCAAATTTAGATTCAATTCCGTCTAGGGTAAATCGGTGGGGATGAAGGGTCAAAAACACTTTTCCAGTAACCGTTTGCTGGCTGTTGACAAGCAAAGCTTCAAAGTCACGCATCACGGGGTCTAAATACTGCCCCTCATGAAGCATCATGCCATAATACGAGCCGATATAATCCTTGTGGTGCAACTGCCACTTACTAAGGGTGTGTTTTTCTAACAAATGATGCGCTTTTATGGTGACTAAGGCAGCTGCTGCTTCAAAACCAACACGTCCTTTAATACCAATGATGGTATCGCCCACATGAATATCACGACCTATAGCAAAGGGAGCAGCAATTTCTTGCAATACTTGGATTGCTTCAACAGGTTGATGTTTTTTATCGTTAACCC
>JAYPBW010000003.1:0-20008 GCA_038124405.1 Flavobacteriaceae bacterium
AATCACCTAAATTGAATGGAGGAAGAGTTGCATTAGAATCACCTGAGTGAATTCCACATGGCTCAATATGTTCCATAATTCCAATGATATACACATTTTCACCATCACAAATGGCATCTGCTTCTGCCTCAATGGCACCATCAAGGTAGTGATCTAGCAGAAGTTTGTTGTTAGGTATTTTGTGTAATAAATCTACTACGTGCTTTACCAAATCTTCTTTATTAATTACAATTTTCATTCCCTGTCCACCCAACACATACGAGGGTCTTACAAGGATTGGAAAATTCAATTTATCAGCCAGCTCTAATGCCTCGTCAGCAGTTTCTGCTACTCCAAACTCGGGGTAAGGAATATTATTTTCTTTTAAAAGTGTTGAAAAGCTACCACGGTCTTCGGCTAAATCTAACGATTGGAAGCTGGTACCCATGATTTTGATTCCGTATCGGTCTAACTTTTCGGCAAGTTTGAGTGCGGTTTGACCACCAAGCTGTACAATAACACCTTCGGGTTTTTCATGACGAATTATGTCGTAGATATGTTCCCAAAAAACAGGTTCAAAATACAATTTATCTGCTGTATCAAAGTCTGTAGAAACAGTTTCTGGGTTACAATTAATCATTATCGTTTCATATCCAGCTTCACTAGCAGCTAAAACGCCATGAACGCAACAATAATCAAACTCAATTCCTTGTCCAATTCGGTTTGGGCCAGAGCCAAGAACCACAATTTTTTTACGGTCCGAAACCACACTTTCGTTGTGGACATAAGTTTCACCCTCGTATGTTTCTAAAGTGTTTTCAAAAGTGGAATAGTAATATGGTGTTTTGGCTGTAAACTCTGCTGCGCAAGTATCCACTAACTTGTATACCCTTTGTATGTTAAGTTCGTCTCGCTTACTGCTCACTTCGCTTTCTAAACAAGTCAACATGTGTGCTATTTGACGGTCTCCATAGCCTTTTTGCTTCGCTTCAAGGAGTAACTCCTTTTCAATAGTATCAATGGTATAATTAGAAATTTCTTTTTCTAAATGATACAACTCCTCATATTGCTTTAAATACCACATATCAATTTTAGTGATATCATAAATTTTGCTCAAAGGAATGCCCATTGCTATGGCATCATAAATCACAAAAACACGATCCCAAGAAGCATTTGTCAGTTTATCAATTATGGTGTTGTAATCTGTGTAACCTTTACCGTCGGCTCCAAGCCCATTTCGTTTTATCTCTAACGATTGGGTTGCTTTGTGTAAGGCTTCTTGAAAAGAACGGCCAATACCCATTACCTCACCCACGGCTTTCATCTGAAGTCCTAAAGTGCGATCTGAGCCTTCAAACTTGTCAAAATTCCATCGTGGAATTTTCACAATTACATAGTCAAGTGTGGGCTCAAAGAGTGCAGAAGTTGATTTCGTAATTTGATTATCAAGTTCATCTAGACTGTATCCAATAGCTAGCTTTGTAGCGACTTTAGCAATAGGATACCCAGTAGCTTTACTAGCCAAAGCAGACGATCGGGATACACGTGGATTAATTTCAATAGCTATAATATCTTCTTTATCATCGGGGCTTACGGCAAATTGCACATTACAACCGCCTGCAAAGTCACCAATACTACGCATCATTTTTATCGCCATATCTCGCATCTTCTGATAGGTTCTATCAGAAAGTGTCATCGCTGGCGCAACTGTAATGGAATCACCCGTGTGAATTCCCATCGGATCCATGTTCTCAATGGAACATATAATAACTACGTTGTCATTGTTGTCTCGTAAAAGCTCCAACTCATATTCTTTCCAACCCATCATTGCCTTGTCAATCATGACTTCGTGAATAGGCGATATTTCTAGACCCCTACGCATGAGCTCATCAAAATCTTGCTCTTCATAAACAATTGCGGCACCTGCACCTCCAAGGGTGTATGAAGCACGGATACAAAGTGGAAAACCAAACTGTTGAGCAATTTCTTTTCCTTTTAAAAATGAAGTCGCCGTTGCTTGCGGTGCCATAGGAACATCGATTTTCTCCATGAGTTCTCGAAATTTCTCTCGATCTTCAGTGATGTTTATCGCGTCAATATTTACACCAATAAGTTTAACATCATGATCTTTCCAGATGCCTTTCTCATCTGCCTCTATACACAAATTAAGTGCAGTTTGACCTCCCATGGTCGGAAGCACCGCATCTATTTGTGGATGCTCTTTTAAAATTTTAAGAATAGATTTTGTAGTCAAAGGCAGCAAATACACATGATCAGCCATGGAGGGATCAGTCATGATGGTTGCCGGATTGGAATTAATCAGAATGGTTTCGATACCGTCTTCTCTTAGAGAGCGAAGGGATTGAGAACCTGAGTAATCAAATTCGCAGGCTTGTCCGATGATAATAGGCCCTGAGCCTATGATGAGGATGCTATTAAGGTCTTTTCTTTTTGGCATAAGTTGCAGCTAAACGATTGTCAAAATTCTTTCGAAGATATACAAAAAAAAGGTGCTACTAATAAAGTAACACCTTGATGTTTTCAACGATTTATTCACTTATTTTTTGTGACGTGGTTCGGATGAAACAGAAAGTTTTTTACGTCCTTTTGCGCGGCGTGAAGCCAACACTTTACGACCAGCAGCTGAAGACATGCGCTCCATAAATCCGTGTTTGTTACGGCGTTTTCTTTTTGAGGGTTGAAACGTTCTTTTCATCGATTTTTTCTTAAGATGGCTGCAAATATACAACAACTACCGTCAAGACCAAACAACCTTATCACATAAATGTGTAAATTTGTAGCTCAAAAGAATTTTATGTTCCCAAAATTTATAAAAATTGTTTTAGCAGGTTTAACTATTGGTTATGCTATCAATCAATTTATAGAAACAAATATCGGAAATGGTATTGCCTTAATATTTTTAGCTGGTGTTTTTGTGTTTCTTTATTTCAAAAACGAACTCATTCTACTGTCTTTTTTACGACTTCGAAAGCAAGATTTTGAGGGAACATTACGGTGGCTACAGCGAATTAAAAACCCAAGCGCTGCACTTACACAAAAGCAGCAAGGGTACTTTTATTTCTTACACGGGGTAATCGAATCACAAAAAAATCTCACCAAAGCAGAACGTCACTTTAAAAAAGCAATTTCTTTAGGGCTTAACATGAAGCACGACCTTGCAATGGCAAAGTTGAGCTTGGCAGGAATTGTTATGCAAAAACGCCGAAAAAGAGAAGCCACAACGTTATTAAATGAGGCTAAAAAACTTGATAATCAAGGAATGTTGACCGACCAAATCAAGTTGATGCAACAGCAATTAAAGAAAATCTAGCCGCCATCCCCTCTCCAATCGTTTAAAATAATTTTTGGCAAATTCCGATTAAACCATCGGGCTTTGAGAATTATCATAACATGTGTTCCTTTGGGCACAGGGATATAGTCTTGCAAGTAAAAAACAGGAAATACCAAATCATATGTTCCATGAATATGAATCACATTTTCTAGTGGCTCGTCTTGTTCCCAAGAAAACATAGCTTCAAGTGCCCAGTCTAAGTAATGTTTAGAACGGACTGACAGATATCTTTTATTGTAATCCATGCGCTTTCTTGCCGATGGACCAAACATAAATGCAACAAATTCTTCAATATTATCAACCCATTGTGTTGGAAAAAAACGATATGCTTTGGTTTTACGACTTATACGCATGTGAATTGGGAATTCTTTTCGAGTACGAACACTAGAAATAATAATCACCTTTCGACATGAAATCAACTTTGACATCTCTTGAACTAAGATTCCACCAAAAGAAACTCCAATAAGAACGGGATTAGAATGATAAATTTGCTTGCACATGCGCGCAGCATATGCTACCAAAGACTCATCTTTATTTGGTGTTGTCCATGACAAAAGATGAATCTCGAACAAATTCCCAAAATTGATAAAATCAAATATCTTGGTATTTGCAGCCATACCTGGCATCATATAAACATGAATTGTGTTACTCTTTTCCATTGTCAAGTCAATGTACACAAAATTTTGTAAATTTGCACCCTAGCAATAGCCATCATGGACAAAATTAACGTTATTGACAATTCATTTCTACGCCAATTCGAAACAGAAGTAGATGGTGAATTAGCCAAAATAGAATATGCTCAACAAGAGCGAAAAATTTTCCTCACCAAACTTGTGGTTCCTAAAGAAAATTGTCCTAATGATTTTAGTGATGCTTTTATAAAAGAAGTTCTTTCGATTATAGCAGAACGCAATATTAGCATGATGCCAACTAGCCCTGAAATTGTACGTTTTATTAGAAAAAATAAACGCTACCGCAGCATGCTTCCTATTGGAGTTCGCATCTAAGCAACTTGATCTTCTGAAGTTTTTACAAAATCGAAATTCACTAAGCCTTCGTCATCAATACTGGTTAATACTACCTTTTTTACAGTATTGCACAACGCTGGATTCCAATAAGCCTTTACCTTTACATAATTGGGTGTAAACCCATGAATGTAACCACTTTTATTTTCAGACTCGAATAAAACGTCTTGAGTAGTCCCCAACTGTTCTTCATAAAAGGCACGTCTCTTTTTTTGGGACAGTCCACGTAACATTTTACTCCTTTTTGTACGAATATTTTTAGGTACCGGATGAGGCATGTCTGCCGCAATGGTATTCGCACGTTCAGAATATGAGAATACGTGTAGGTATGATACATCTAGCTCATTTAGAAAATGATACGTTTCCATAAAATGCGCTTCTGTTTCACCTGGAAAACCCACAATGACATCTACTCCAATACAAGCATGTGGCATACGCTTTTTAATTTGAGCCACTCTTTTCGAATACAATTCGCGTTGATACCTACGTCTCATTGCTGCTAAAATTTCATTGCTTCCACTTTGTAATGGGATATGAAAATGAGGTACAAATCGGTTGGACTGAGCTACAAAATCTATAGTTTCTTGACGTAATAGATTGGGCTCTATGGAAGAAATTCGAATACGCTCTAAACCAGTTACTTCATCTAATGCCTGTACCAAATCAAAAAAAGTATGCTCATGCTTTTTTGAACCAAATTCGCCCTTACCAAAATCTCCGATATTGACTCCGGTAAGCACCACTTCCTTTATATCTTGCGATACAATTTCATGAGCTTGCTTGATGACATTTTGAAGGGAATCGCTTCTAGAAAATCCACGTGCTAGAGGAATGGTGCAATAGGTACATTTGTAATCACAGCCATCTTGAACTTTAAGAAAAGCCCGCGTTCTTTCACCAATGGCGTAACTTCCCACATACTGCTCCACTTCATCGATATCACATGCGTGAATGGCAGAGGTTGATGATTTGCTCTCGATAAAATCAACTACATTAAATTTCTCATTGGCACCTAAAACCAAATCCACTCCATCTAAAGCTGCCAATTCTTCTGGCTTTAACTGTGCGTAGCATCCAATGGCTACCAAAAATCCCTCTGGATTTTGCTTTAACGCTTGCTTTACAATGGTTTTAAATTTTTTATCTGCATTCTCTGTTACAGAGCAAGTGTTAATCACATATACATCTGCTGGATTATCAAAAGAAGTTTGGGTGTAACCAGCAGCAGTGAACGAACGCGCAATGGTTGAAGTCTCCGAAAAATTCAGCTTACAACCCAAGGTATAAAAAGCAACCGTTCCCGTAGCAGACATAGAAAATTTTTCAACAAATATACAATGTGAATAGACTACTGCTCAAACAAATAATTAGTGAAACTTTTTAGAAGCACTAAAAACATCAGATAATACTTTTTCTGAATGAGCATCAAGCTCTTGACCTCTGCGTGCCATTACAATTCTTGCGGTTTCCAACACTTTATCTAGTCTATTTTCTGATATTCCTTGAGCACCGCCCCGAGAAAAACTTGGTATGAATGTGCGGGGAAATCCTGTAGAAAAAATATTACACCCAACTCCTATAACAGTAGCTGTGTTAAGTGCAGTTTGAATAGCTGTTTTTGAGTGATCTCCAATGATTGGGCCACAAAACTGTAGACCAGTAGATATGAATTTTTGCTGGGTATAATTCCAAGCGCGAGTCATAGAGTAATCGTTTTTGAGATTTGAGGCATCTGTTGCAGCACCTAAATTACACCACTCACCTATCACTGCATTTCCTAAAAAGCCATCGTGCCCTTTGTTGCTATTGCCAAAAAACACAACATTATTTAATTCTCCTCCAACTTTAGTATGACTTCCAAAACTGCAGCCTCCATAAATTTTTGCCCCCATTTTTACAACCGCATGTTTACCAACATACAAAGGGCCTCGCAACATAGCGCCTTCCATAATGGTAGCATCGTCATCTACTATAATGGGGCCATCAATTGTGTTAAATATCGCAGCATGAGCTTTTACATTAGAGCCGACTAAAATCGGATGTGTTCCAAAATGTATATTTGAAGCTTCAAGCTTGTTGTTGAGTGTTGTCGTAAAAAATGACGCGTCATTTTTAATGACCTCAGCATTGAGATTAAATAAATCCCATGGATAACGAAGTATTGAAAGTGGCTGTGAAAATGATATCGCTTCAAAATTCTCAATTTGAGGGTCTGTACTAGATTTCGCACCTTTAAAAGCAATGAGTGTGTTGTTGTAAATAATTTTCTGTCCATTCGCCAAACTTTGAATGGAATTGATTAAATATGGGCTAGGTAAGCAGCCCGCCAAAATTGCAATATCAAAATCTGGGGTTTTAGATTGCAAGTAGGATTCCGTTTCAACTACAGCAGTTGCGTTTAAAAATTTTTCCCAGCGCGAAGCCAAAGTCATACTGCCCAAAAATAGTTCAGCCACTGGTCTTGTGTACACCAACGGCAATAAATCCGATCGGTTAGGTCCATCAAATAAGCATATGTGCATGGTTCAAAGATAAGCTGAAATAAAAAAACCTCCACAAGGGAGGTTTTAAAACGTTTAAAAATTCAATATTATTTCTTGAATTTGGCGTACTTGTTCTTAAACTTGTCAATTCGTCCAGCTGTGTCTACTAACTTGGACTTACCTGTGTAGAACGGGTGCGAAGTACGAGAAATCTCCAACTTGATAAGTGGATATTCAACACCTTCAACTTCAATTGTTTCTTTTGCATTGGCAGTTGACTTTGTGATAAACACATCGTCATTGGACATATCTTTGAACGCTACCAAGCGATAATTTTCTGGATGAATACCTTGTTTCATAATGCTTTTACCTTTTAAAGGGGTGCAAATTTAATTATTTTATCTAAATTTACCATACACTTAACCCATAAAAACGACACACATGGAAACCACACCAAAATTAGGACCTTACAATTACCGATTTGGACTTATCGCCGCTGCCATTGGAATTGTATTTAGTTTGATGCTACACTTTATGGATATGACTTATAATCAGTCATCTATAATTCAAACTGTGCAAATTTTAATTCCTACTTCACTTGCCGTAATTGCCATTCTTACATTTAAAAAAGATAATGGTGGATTTCTATCCATTAAAGAATCCATAAAGCTTGGCGTTGGTGTATTTTTGGTTTCTGGAATTATTGGACTCATTTATTTTGCGATTTTTATTAATGCAATTGAACCAGATTTTATAACTAATACGGCACAACTGCAAGCAGATGCCCTCCGAGAAGCAAAACCCGAACTAGACGAAAGTATCATTCAAATGCAACAAGAAAATACAGAGAATTTCTTCTACGTTGGTTTTGCATTTATATTGATTATAAATGTCATCATTGGACTGGTAGTTGGGCTTGCAACTGGACTATTTGCAAAAAAGAGCTAATTGACAAAACAACCCCATTTATCGGTTATTATTCCCTTTTTAAACGAAGCAGAATCACTTCCTGAGCTGTATGAGTGGATTGTACACGTACTTAAAAATGCGTCACTTTCTTTTGAACTTATTTTAGTTGATGATGGCAGCACAGATAATAGCTGGGAATGGGTTTACGAGACCGCCAAAACAGATACCCGCGTAAAAGCCATTCGATTTCTTCGTAATTATGGTAAATCACAAGCCTTGCATGCTGGTTTTTTGAAGTGTAACGGCGAGGTAGTCTGCACTATGGATGCCGATTTACAAGACTCCCCAGATGAACTTCCAGATTTATACCACCTGATATCCTCAGGAAATTATGATATGATTTCTGGTTGGAAAAAGAAACGTTACGACTCCATTTTATTCAAAAATATTCCATCAAAAATTTTCAATTGGGCTGCCCGAAGAGTTTCGGGTGTTAAACTACATGATTTTAACTGCGGGCTAAAGGCTTATCGACTTGATGTTGTAAAGACTGTTGAAGTATATGGGGAGATGCATCGCTATATTCCTGTGCTTGCAAAACAGGCTGGATTCAGTCGCATAGGTGAAAAAGTAGTTCAGCATCAAGCAAGAAAGTTTGGGCAATCTAAATTTGGTCCCGACCGCTTTATCAAAGGGTTTTTAGATTTGATAACACTTTGGTTTTTACATCGATTTGGCAGAAGACCCATGTATATTTTTGGTCTTATTGGTAGTATCATGCTCATCCTTGGCTTTAGTTTTTCTATTTATTTAGGTTTAGACAAGCTGTTTTTCAATCCCACAGGAAGGCTCATTGCAGAGCGTCCACAATTTTATGTAGCGCTAACTACCATGATTTTAGGAAGTCAGTTTTTTTTGGCAGGGTTTATTGGCGAAATAATTATCAGAAATAGAGAGCACAGAATGCGCTATAAAATAAAAGAAACGGTAGGGCATAACTTGAGCGAGAATGCCTAAATTTGCCAGGCAATTATAACTCATGAGTACATCTTTTCTAAATCAAGTAGAGGCTTGGCAAAAAACTCCATTTGATAACGAAACAATCAAAGCAGTTTCTGAACTTAAATCCAATCCAAAAGTTCTAGAAGATGCTTTTTACAAAGATCTTGAATTTGGCACTGGTGGTATGCGTGGTGTTATGGGAGTGGGCACAAACCGTGTAAACAAATACACCTTTGGACGTACCACGCAAGGGCTTAGCCAATTTCTTAAAGAACAATTTACTAATGAACATATTCGTGTAGTTATCGGCTATGATTGCCGTCATAACAGCAAGGAATTAGCGCAAACTGTTGCTGATATTTTTTCGGCAAATGGTATCAATGTATTTTTATTTTCAAGTCTTCGAGCAACTCCAGAAGTTTCTTTTGCGGTTCGACACTTAGCATGTCATTGTGGCGTTGTACTTACTGCCTCACACAACCCGCCCGAGTATAATGGGTATAAAGTGTATTGGCAAGATGGAGGTCAAATTGTACCGCCACAAGATGCGGGCATCATATCCGCTATAAACAACACTCAATATCGAGATATTAATTTTGAAGTACAACCCTCTCGCATAACTTTTATTGACCAAAAATTGGATGAAGTATTTCAAAAATCATCCGTAAAAGCAGGTAAAATTGGAAATGGGAATCGAGAGGATGTAAAGGTTGTATTTACTTCATTGCACGGAACATCTATTACTGCTATTCCACAAGTATTGGAACTAGCTGGATATACAAATGTTACCATAATTGAAGAACAAGCCATGCCTGATGGTGAATTTCCCACAGTATCATCACCAAACCCTGAAGAACCCGAAGCCCTAGCGATGGCGATGGAAAAAGCAAACGCTATTGAAGCGGACATTGTGATTGGAACAGATCCTGATGCTGACAGATTGGGCATAGCCGTTCGGAATGAAAATAATGAATTAGAGTTGCTAAATGGCAATCAAACTATGGTTGCGATGACCAACTTTATTCTTAGCAAAGAAAACTATACCCAACAAGAGAATCCTTTTGTAGGATCTACTGTAGTGTCAACCCCCATGATGCCTAAACTTGCTGAAAAATATGGCATAGAGTGTAAACTTGGACTTACGGGATTTAAGTGGATTGCGCAAATGATTGAACACTTCCCCAATCAAAAATGTTTGGGCGGAGGCGAAGAAAGCTTTGGATTCATGGTTGGAGACTTTGTGCGTGACAAAGATGCGGTTACTGCTGCTCTTTTGGCGTGCGAACTGGTCGCTGAAGCAAAATCGAATGGAAGTTCTTTTTTTCATTCTCTTTTAGAATGTTACAAAAATGTTGGTTTATATCAAGAACGATTGGTGTCTTTGGTTAAGAAAGGGAAAACTGGAGCAGAGGAAATACAACTTATGATGGAGCAGTTCAGAACCAACCCTCCAAAAAAATTAGATGGCAGTAAAATTACTCATATTGAAGACTACGAATCTGCGTCACGACTACTAACCGAAACGCAAGAAAAAGAAGTTATACCTTTGCCAAAAGCCAATGTGTTGATCTTTATTTCTGAAGACGGTACTCGTGTTGCAGCTCGCCCAAGTGGTACAGAACCAAAAATTAAGTTTTACGTGAGCGTAAATACAAAATTTGAAACTGTTGAAAATTACAGAGCTACTAAACAAGCTTTGGAACTGAAAATAGATCGGATTTTGGCTAAATTAGGCATGTAAGATGAGTCCTATTCGGTATATATTACGCTACGCACTTCCTTACAAGGGATATATTGCACTTAATATAGTGTTTAACTTATTGTACGCACTTTTCAATGCAATCTCTTTTATTGCATTATGGCCCATGCTTGAGGTCTTATTCAAAGGTCAAAAAACACCTACTGTAAAACCTGTATACAGTGATGATGTTGCCTTTAAAGATTTTGTATTTGATAGCTATCGATACACCGTTGGGCAATATGCTCAAGATGATGCATTAAAAGCCTTAATGATAGTCATTGGAACTATTTTAGTGTGTTTTTTACTTAAAAACGTGTTTAATTACGCGGCTATATTTTTTATCACCTATATGCGCAATGGTGTTGTGAAAGATTTACAAAACACTTTATATGCCAAACTAATATCGTTTTCAGCTAGTTTTCATTCTGAAAATAAAAAGGGAGACAGTCTTGCAAGAATTACATCTGATGTTGTAGAAGTACAACGTTCGTTTTTAGCTGTATTGGAAATGCTTATTCGTGAGCCTTTAACCATTCTCTTTGCGCTTATTGCCATGATTATTCTTAGTGTAAAACTTACTCTATTTGTATTAATTTTTATTCCTATTTCGGGTTGGCTCATCTCAATTATTGGAAAATCTTTAAAATCACGATCAGATCGGGTACAACGTGAATTTGGCGAATTGCTTTCATACGTAGAAGAATCTCTTACTGGAATTCCTATCATTCAAATTTTTACAGCAGAGTCGGCGTTTAACAAAAAGTTTTCGCGAATTACCAAAAGACTATTTTCATTTTCTAATAACTTGACGCACAGGCAAAGCTTGGCAAGCCCAATGAGTGAATTTTTAGGAATTGCCGTATTTGGTGTAA
The DNA here is from genome assembly GCA_038124405.1 of Flavobacteriaceae bacterium. Lineage (GTDB taxonomy): Bacteria > Bacteroidota > Bacteroidia > Flavobacteriales > Flavobacteriaceae > UBA7446. The sequence continues at coordinate 11,364 of JAYPBW010000003.1, forward strand.
TCCTATACGTGGGTGGACGACTGGTTTTAGTAGAAGGAACTTTGACAGGAGAGGCGTTCCTCACTTACTTGGGACTTGCATACGGCGTACTTACCCCTGCAAAATCAATGAGTAGAGCTATTTACAGTGTGCGAAAAGGAAATGCTGCTGCACAACGCATTATGGAATATCTATTTTACACTTCTGATATTCAATCGCCTAAAAAACCCAAGACACTTTCACATTTTTCAAAAGATATTGTTTTTCGAGATGTTCATTTTAGTTATGATCAAGAAAAAATCATCAATGGATTAAATCTTACCATTTCAAAGGGGAAGTCCATTGCTTTAGTAGGCTCTTCTGGAAGTGGAAAAACAACCATTGCCAATATGTTGGCTAGATTTTATGATGTACAAAAAGGAGGTATTACTATAGACGGGATTTCAATCGACGAAATGGATCTGAACGAATTGCGAGCTTTGTTTGGTTATGTTACACAAGACGCAGTACTCTTTCACGACTCTGTAAAAAACAACTTGAAGATTGCGCGCCCGCATGCCACAGATCAAGAAATTAAAAAGGCGCTTCAAATTGCAAATGCAGCGTCGTTTATAGAAGAACTACCAAATGGAATTGATACGGTTATAGGAGATGCAGGGAACAAGCTTTCGGGTGGTCAAAAACAACGACTTGCAATTGCCCGCGCAGTGCTTAAAAACCCTCCGGTGATGATTTTAGACGAAGCAACTTCTGCGCTAGATACGGAATCAGAAAAATTAGTTCAAGATGCCCTTCAAAAATTGATGCAAAACCGCACATCACTTATTATTGCCCACCGTTTATCTACCATAAAAAGTGCCGATGAAATCATAGTATTAGATAAAGGAAAAGTACTAGAACGCGGAACACATAACTCCCTTTTGGCTCAAAATGGGATGTATAAAAAACTTATTGAGCTACAATCATTCGACTAACGCTATGCGCTTACACAAAAACTTAGTTTTGGCTGTTATTAATGGTCTTCATCAAATCTTTAACGAAGAAAAATACGCCGATAAAGTAGTTGCCCAAGTTTTAAAAAGTGACAAAAGGTGGGGAAGTCGTGATCGTGGGTTTGTAGCTGAAACTACTTATGAAATGGTGCGTTGGAAACGTTTATATGCTGCCATTGCAGATGTGCAAGAACCTTTCAACAGAGATGATTTTTGGCGCATATTTGCGGTTTGGGCTACATTACGCGGCTATCCACTTCCAGATTGGAAATATTTCGCTGACACTCCCACAAGGCGCATTAAAGGCAGATTTGAAGCACTTCGAAAAGAACGGAAATATCGAGAATCTATTCCAGATTGGATGGATGAATTGGGGAGTACTTCTTTGGGTGTCGAAAAATGGGAAAAAGAACTCGAAATTCTGAACACCATGGCGCCAGTTGTTTTACGTACAAACACATTAAAAACACTTCCGAAATTATTACGAAATATACTTCTTGAAGAAAAGATTACAACACAATTTGTTTCAAAATACCCTGATGCACTATTACTTGAAAAACGAGCAAACGTGTTTACAACAGAGGCATTTCAAAAAGGTCTTTTTGAGGTTCAAGACGCTGCCTCACAATGTGTTGCGCCATTCACTCAAGTGGAAGCTGGAATGCGCGTTGTTGACGCCTGTGCAGGGGCAGGTGGTAAATCGCTACACTTGGCAACCATGATGCAAAACAAAGGGCAACTTATTGCATTAGACATTCACGCATATAAACTCAAAGAATTAAAACGACGAGCCAAAAGGGCTGGAGCACACAATATTGAAACTCGTTTTATTGAAAGTACTAAAGTGATAAAAAAGTTACATCAATCTGCTGATAGAGTTTTACTAGATGCGCCCTGTAGTGGAATGGGGGTTTTGCGAAGAAATCCCGACGCTAAATGGAAACTTAACAGTGAATTCATTAAGCGAATCACCAAAGAGCAGCAACAAATTTTAACTCAATATGCACACATGGTGAAACCAGGCGGTAAGCTTGTCTATGTAACTTGTTCAATTTTACCACAGGAAAATGAAGACCAAATTTCGAGATTTCTATCCTCTGAAATAGGTCAGTTGTTCTCTCTTGAAAAAGAACGATACATGTGGCCGTCTGTACAAGGGTTTGATGGGTTTTATATGGCACGGCTGTTGCGAAACACCTAGTTGTTGATAAATTTTTGATTTTCGTTTACTTTTTACAAAGTAAAAATCTCTACAACCTAGAGTAGTATTGCTATTTTTGTGCCTTAATCATGGATTATGATTTGTTTTTTTGGTGACTCAAAGCAGCACCTCTACGTTGTTCAAAAAGAACTTCCTGTCTCTGAAGAAGATCAAAAAAAGCTGCAATGGCTTTTTGGCGGATACCCTCTATTAAGAAAATCTTTTATTCAAGCTCCTTTAATTGGTCCGCGAATTAGCATGGTTACTCCATGGAGCACAAATGCCGTGGAAATTTGCCACAATATGGGTATTCGTGATGTTATTCGTATTGAGCAGTTTTGGGCAACTGATGTTATGGATTCTTTTGACTCCATGGTGCATCAGCGTTTTAATGAATTAGACCAGCATATTTTTGACACTAAAAGAAAACCAGAAGACATTTGTACTGTTGAAAATATTGCAGCCTACAACGAGCAAGAAGGGCTTTCACTTAGCAAAGATGAAATTGCTTATTTAGAAAACCTTGCCAGCCGTTTGAAGCGTCCGCTAACCGATTCTGAAGTCTTTGGCTTCTCTCAGGTTAATTCAGAACATTGCCGACATAAAATTTTTAATGGAACGTTTATAATTGACGGTAAAACAAAAAACAAATCATTGTTTGAACTAATTAAAAAAACGTCAAAAGAAAATGGCGATAATTTAGTTTCAGCATATAAAGACAACGTCGCTTTTATAAAAGGCCCAACGCTTATCCAATTCGCTCCAAAGAGAGCCAATAAAGCTGACATTTACACTAAAAAATCATTTTCATCAGTTCTATCTCTCAAAGCTGAAACTCATAATTTCCCAACTACTGTTGAACCATTCAATGGTGCTGCAACAGGATCGGGTGGTGAAATTAGAGACCGGTTGGCGGGCGGACAAGGTTCCATTCCCATGGCTGGTACAGCTGTTTATATGACGGCCTATCCAAGAACTGAATCCGATAGACCTTGGGAACAACTCCCTCCTCGTCCATGGCTATATCAAAATCCTGAAGATATCCTTATAAAAGCTTCAAATGGAGCTTCGGATTTTGGAAATAAATTCGGACAACCACTTATTGCGGGTTCTCTGCTAACTTTTGAGCATAATGAAAACAACCAAACTATTGGTTTTGATAAGGTCATAATGCTTGCAGGCGGAATAGGATATGGAAAAGTGCAACAAAGCATTAAAAAAACACCTAAAAAAGGCGATAAAATTGTGGTCATGGGTGGCGATAATTATCGTATTGGAATGGGAGGTGCAGCGGTATCTTCTGCTGACACTGGAGCTTTTGACTCTGGAATAGAGCTCAATGCCGTACAGCGTTCCAATCCTGAAATGCAAAAACGAGTGGCAAATACTATTCGAGCTGCCGTAGAGGCAGAAAACAATCCCATTGTATCGATCCACGACCACGGAGCCGGAGGACATCTAAACTGTCTTTCTGAACTAATAGAGGAAGTAGGTGGCACTATTGATCTTGATAAACTTCCCGTTGGAGACCAAACACTTTCTGCAAAAGAGATTATTGGAAATGAATCTCAAGAACGTATGGGGCTTATAACAAATGCCAAAGGTTTAGAACAATTAAAAGAAATTGCTGCTCGCGAGCGTGCACCGATTTTTGAGGTAGGAGAAGTACAAGAAAATCATCATTTCGAAGTTCGTTCCGAAAAAAGAGGGTTATCTCCGATAGATTTGGCTCTTTCTGATTTTTTTGGAAAAACTCCGAAAACCATAATGGAAGACAACAAACTTGCTACGAACTACAAGGATGTCACTTTACCAAAATCTTTTGAAGAAGCAGTAAAATGGTTACTCCAATTAGAATCTGTAGCATGTAAAGATTGGCTCACAAACAAAGTAGACCGTTGTGTTACAGGTAGAGTTGCTCAACAACAGTGTGTTGGTCCTCATCAGCTACCCTTGGCAAATAGTGGAGTAATGGCATTAGACTTTGAAGGCATTCATGGCATGGCAACTTCGGTTGGACATGCACCTTTAGTTGGACTTATTGACGCAAAACTGGGAAGTAAAACCTCTATTGCTAAAGCCTTAACTAACATTATATGGGCACCGTTAACACATGGACTTTCATCGGTTAGTTTATCTGCTAATTGGATGTGGCCCTGCAATAATCCTGGAGAAGATGCGAGATTATACGAGGCGGTTGAAGCTTGCTCAGAATTTGCCATAAAACTTGGCATCAATATTCCAACTGGGAAGGACTCACTGTCCATGAAACAAAAATATAAGGATGAGGAAGTGATTGCTCCTGGAACGGTTATTATTTCAGCAGCGGCACATTGTAATGCAATAACAAAGGTCATAACTCCTGAACTTAAAGCGAATAAAGGGGACGTATACAGAATTGATTTATCCGATTCCAAAGCGGCATTGGGAGGGTCAGCATTTGCACAGCTACAAAAGCTAATAGGCAAAAAAGCGCCTGGCTTAGCTAAACCAACATATTTTAAAAAGGTGTTCAATGCGATTCAAAAAGAATTAGAAGCTGGAACTATTGCAGCAGGTCATGATATTAGCGCTGGAGGACTTATCACATCGCTACTTGAAATGTGTTTTGCAGCTGATGGTTTAGGCTTGGATGTTGTGCTGCCTAAGTCTAAACACAGCCATGAGGAAATGCTACTTTCCGAGCAAGTAGGAATTTTAATTCAAACCACACCAGGTGTGGTAAAAAAACTTACTAATAAGGGAATAGATATTGAAAAAATAGCGACAGTAACAACATCAAACACACTAACTATCAAAGGGATTTCGGCGTACAGTTTTGACATTCCTACCTTCAGAAAGCATTGGTTCAAGAGTTCCTATTTGCTTGACCGCAAGCAAAGTGGTGAGAAAAAAGCCAAGGAACGTTATGAGAGTTTTGATAAAACACCGCTTCAATTTAGTTTCCCTAAAGATTTTGATGGTACTGTAAAATCTGCTCCAAAAAAGAGATTAAAAGCTGCTGTACTTCGTGAAAAAGGCAGTAACTCTGAGCGCGAAATGGCATATATGATGCATTTGGCTGGGTTTGAAGTTAAAGATATTCATATGACAGATTTAACTTCAGGCAGAGAAGACCTTACCGATGTGCAGTTACTGGTAGCGGTTGGGGGATTTTCAAACTCAGATGTGTTGGGATCTGCAAAAGGATGGGCAGGAACTATAAAATACAATGAAAAGGCACGACATGCTATTCAGCAGTTTTTTGACCGTCCAGATACCTTGAGTCTAGGCGTTTGTAATGGATGTCAACTTTTTATTGAATTGGGACTTTTACATCCTAATCATGAAACAAAACCTCGTATGGAGCATAATGACTCTGGTAAGTTTGAGTGTATATTTACAGATGTTGTCGTCGAAAAATCTCCTGCTGTAATGTTGCAGCGTTTGCAAGGAAGCAGACTTGGCATTTGGGCAGCTCATGGAGAAGGAAAATTTGTGTTTCCAAAAAGTAAAAAAGAATATGCAATTGCTGGAACCTACGCCTACGATTCGTATCCCTCAAACCCAAATGGATCTAACTTCAATACCGCTATGTTGAGCAGCGACGACGGACGCCATTTAGTCATGATGCCACACTTAGAACGAGCCATATTCCCGTGGAACTGGGGGCACTACCCTTCAGACCGTTCTGACGCGGTAAGTCCTTGGATTTTAGCCTTTGAAGACGCATTCAACTGGATTGCGAGTAGGTAAAATCAAAAAAATATCGTTTTTTTGAATATTGGCTTCTTGTCAATATGAAAACACTCCGCATATGAAAACACCGCAAAGACTTTTTGATTTTATAGATGTAATGGCGCAGCACAAATCTCTTGATAATGCTGTTAATTCGAAAGTCAATGGAAAATGGGTTGGCCTTTCCACTAAAGAGGTCAAAGAACAAGGAGACAGATGTAGTGCTGGGCTTTTAGCCTTAGGAGTTAAAGCAGGTGATAAAATTGCCATCATTTCCTCTACAAATAGAACCGAATGGGTACTCGCCGATTTTGGAATGTCTCAAATTGGTGCCATCAACATTCCTATATACCCTACTATTTCCTCTGACGATTATGCCTATATTTTAAATCATGCCGAAGTAACGCATTGCTTTGTTTCAGATAAAGGAGTTTTGGACAAGGTGCGTGATATAGAATCTAAATGCGATTCGCTTAAAGGTGTATTTAGTTTCGATAAAATTAAGGGATGTGATCCTTTTACTTCATTGCTTTCAAAAAAGCCAACACAAGCACAATTAAAAGAGATAAATGCTAGGAAAAAAAATATAACTCCAAAAGATTTAGCTACTATAATATACACCTCGGGAACTACAGGAAAACCAAAGGGAGTAATGCTGAGTCACAATAATGTTGTAAGCAATATTATAGCGAGCCAAGAACGACTTCCTCTTGAATATGGGAAAGCAAAATCGTTAAGCTTCCTGCCTTTATGCCATATATACGAGCGCATGCTGTTGTACCTTTATTTCTATTCGGGCACTCAAATCTATTTTGCCGAATCGCTTGAAACCATTGGAGAAAACTTAAAAGAAATTAAGCCAAATCTAATGACAGCGGTACCGCGATTGTTAGAAAAACTCTACGACAAAATTTATGCACGTGGTGAAGAACTTTCGGGAATAAAACAAAAACTATTTTATTGGGCAGTTGGGTTAGGCTTGAAATATAAACCATACGGACAAAATGGCTGGTGGTATGAATTCAAATTAAAAATTGCACGAAAACTAATTTTCAGTAAGTGGAAAGAAGCTCTCGGAGGAAATCTTGAACTTATCGCCTCGGGAAGTGCAGCACTTCAGCCTAGGCTTGCTAGAGTATTTACGGCTGCTGGAATGACTGTAGCTGAAGGATATGGACTTACTGAAACATCACCTGTTATTTCTGTAAACGATATACGTGGAGGAAAAATGCGCATTGGAAGTGTAGGTCAAGTTATTAGTGGTGTTACTATTAAAATTGCTGATGATGGTGAAATTCTCTGCAAAGGACCCAACGTGATGATGGGATACTATAAAGATGAAGAAAAAACGAGTGAAGTACTCAAAAATGGATATTTCCATACGGGTGATATTGGCGTTATTGACGAAGACGGATTTTTAAAAATTACCGACCGTAAAAAGGAAATGTTCAAAACCTCTGGCGGGAAATATATTGCTCCGCAAGTTATTGAGAATGCCATGAAACAGTCTATTTTTATAGAGCAAATAATGGTTGTCGGTGAAGGGCAAAAATTTCCTGCAGCACTCATTCAACCCAATTTTGAGGCGGTCAATACCTGGGCTGAAAAACAAGGAATTACTCTTCCTGAAAAGTCGGAATGGACGGCACATGAAAAGGTGCAGACAAAACTTCTAAACGAGGTTTCTAAAATCAATAAACGCTTTGGACAGTGGGAAAAAATTAAGGATATACGCATCACTGCAGACGCTTGGTCAGTTGAAGATGGACACCTAACCCCTACCATGAAATTAAAGCGTAAAAGCGTCAAAGAAAAGTACCAAAATCTTATAGAATCTATTTACGATTTTTAAAAAATACTATGCATGCATAGTATTTTTTTGTATGTTTGGGGTATGCTAGTTACTACATCATACCCAACTATAGATGCGCTTTACAGAGCCACTTGGCAAGCCATTGCTAAAATGTACAATGAAGAGGCTTCCAAATACGACACCACAATGGCTACCGGATTGGCGCTGCTTTCTATAGACCCTGTTCATGGCACACCCTCTACAGCAATTGCTCCTAAGATGGGAATGGAGGCCACAAGTTTATCCAGAACGCTCAAAACATTAGAAGATAAAAAGTTAATTGAGCGTGTTCCAAACCCAGAAGACGGGAGAAGTGTGTTGTTAAAACTAACCGAATTAGGATTAGAAAAAAGAAATCTATCCAAATCATTGGTGCTACAATTCAATAAACAAATTGAAGACAGTATAGGTGAAAAAAAAATAGCCGTATTTAAAGAAGTTTCAGAGACTATCATTGAAATGATTCAGTCTAAAAAGATTTATGAATAACGCATACAAGATGAAAAGAAGAATACACAAAGTAGCTGTTTTAGGGTCTGGTATAATGGGGGCTGGAATCGCTTGTCATTTTGCTAATATTGGAGTGGAAGTGCTGCTTTTAGATATAGTGCCTAAAGTACCCAACGACGTAGAAAAAAGTAAAGGGCTTGATACCTCCCATCCATTAGTTCGAAATAGAATTGTGAATGAAAATCTTGCAACTGCACTAAAAAGCAAGCCTGCTCCGCTATATCATACTTCATTTAAAAATCGAATACAAACAGGAAATTTTGAGGATGATATGTCTAAAATTTCTAAAGTAGATTGGATTATTGAGGTTGTCGTAGAAAGACTAGATATCAAAAAACTTGTTTTTGACCAAGTTGAACAACATCGTACAGCTGGCACTCTTGTGAGCTCAAAT
>JAYPBW010000003.1:20018-46261 GCA_038124405.1 Flavobacteriaceae bacterium
CTTCTGGTATTCCAATACAATTTATGAATGAAGGAAGGTCTAAAGACTTTCAAGAACATTTTACGGTCACCCATTTTTTCAATCCTCCGCGTTACCTAAAATTATTTGAAGTTGTTCCAGGGCCTAACTCCAAGAATGAAGTTGTTGATTTTTTACTTGATTACGGTAGTCGCTATTTGGGAAAATCTTCTGTTTTAGCCAAAGACACTCCTGCGTTTATAGGAAATCGAGTGGGTATATTTTGTATTCAAAGTCTATTCCATCAAATAAAACCCATGGGGCTTACCGTAGAGGAAGTAGATAAACTCACCGGACCCGTTATGGGCCGTCCAAAATCTGCTACATTCAGAACTGTGGATGTTGTAGGACTAGACACATTGGTACACGTAGCCAATGGACTACACGAAAATTGCCCCGATGATGAGCGTCGCGATTGCTTTGTTCTTCCTGATTTCATCCAAAAAATGATGGATGAAAACTGGTTGGGAAGTAAAACCGGCCAAGGGTTTTATAAAAAAGTAAAAAACAAAGATGGAGCATCTGAAATTCAGGTACTAGATTTAGACTCTATGACCTACCGCTCAAAAAAGAAAGCATCTTTTGAAACTCTTGAAAAAACAAAAACAATTGACCGTGTAGCAGACCGATTCCCTATACTGATTAGCGGTACTGACAAGGCTGCGAAATTTTATAGAAACGTTTTGGGTGAGACTTTTGCCTACGTACAGTACAGAATTCCAGAAATTGCCGATGAATTATTTCACATAGACGAAGCCATGAAAGCCGGATTTGGATGGGAACATGGCCCATTTGAACTTTGGGATGCCGTAGGCTTGTCAACGGGAATTGAATTGATTAAAGAGGCTGGACATAAGGTAGCTCCTTGGATAGAGGCGTTGGCAGATAACGCTAATGGTTTTTATCAACTCAAAGCAAACAATAAACAGTATTACAACATAACTAAAGAAGCCTTTATTCCCATTCCAGGTCAAGATGCCTTTATCATTTTAGACCATGTCCGTGAGGACAAAACCATTTGGCAAAACAAAGATTGTTCAGTCATTGATATTGGAGACGGTATTTTGAATATTGAATTCCATTCCAAAATGAACACTATTGGCGCCGGCGTTTTACAAGGGATCAATAAAGGTATCGATTTGGCAGAGCAGGGTTATGAAGGTGTTGTAGTAGGAAACCATGGCGCTAATTTCTCGGCAGGTGCCAATTTGGGCATGATTTTTATGATGGCTGTCGAGCAAGAGTATGACGAGCTAAATATGGCAATCAAGTATTTCCAAGATACCATGATGCGAATGCGTTACTCTAGTATCCCAACTGTGGCTGCGCCACACGGACTTACCCTAGGTGGTGGCTGTGAACTTTCCATGCATGCAGATAAAGTGGTGGCTGCTGCTGAAACTTACATTGGACTTGTGGAATTTGGAGTTGGTGTAATTCCAGGTGGAGGTGGCTCAAAAGAAATGACCCTTAGAGCTGCAGACACGTTCCGAAAAAATGATGTTGAGCTTAATGTCCTTCAAGAATATTTCCTTGCCATTGGAATGGCCAAAGTGGCAACTTCAGGATACGAAGCTTTTGATTTTGGGGTACTTCAAAATGGTAAAGATATTGTAGTGGTTGACGCTAAACGTCAACTGAGTATTGCAAAACAAGAAGCCCTTCTCATGGCCCAAAGCGGTTACACAAAACCTATAAAACGCACTGACATTAAAGTACTTGGAAAACAAGCCTTAGGAATGTTTTTAGCAGGAACAGACAGTATGGAAGCCGGACATTATATTTCTGAACACGATCAAAAAATTGCAAACAAACTTGCATATGTAATGGCAGGTGGCGATTTATCACAAGCAACAACAGTAAGTGAATGCTACTTGTTAGACATTGAGCGTGAGGCATTTTTATCGCTGTGTGCAGAACGAAAAACTTTAGAGCGCATTCAGCATATGCTCAAAACAGGAAAACCTTTACGAAACTAATTATGAAAACAGCTTACATTGTTCGTGCATATCGCACCGCCGTAGGAAAAGCTCCAAGAGGCTTATTCCGCTTTAAGCGACCCGATGAACTCGCAGCCGAAACCGTATCTTATTTAATGGGCACTATCCCGGAACTAGACAAAAAGTGTATTGATGATGTGATCATCGGAAATGCCATGCCCGAAGCAGAACAAGGGCTAAATATGGCGCGACTTATCTCTTTAATGGGCCTTGAAACCGATGAAGTTCCAGGTGTCACCGTAAACCGTTATTGCGCCTCTGGACTTGAAACTATCGCGATGGCAACAGCTAAAATTCAGTCCGGAATGGCAGATTGCATAATTGCTGGTGGATCGGAAAGTATGAGTTTTATACCCTTTGGAGGTTATAAACCTGTACCAGACTACGAATTGGTAAAAAAAGGAAATGAAGATTACTATTGGGGCATGGGGCTAACTGCCGAAGCCGTAGCAAAAGAGTATGCCATTTCTAGAGAAGATCAGGACCAATTTTCCTATAACTCGCATCAAAAGGCTTTAGCTGCACTTAAAAAGGGTGCATTTAAAAATCAAATTGTACCCATTACTATTGATGAAACGTATTTAGAGGGCAATACTAAAAAAACTAGAAGTTATGTTGTGGATACCGACGAAGGCCCTCGTGCCGATACGGCTTTAGAAAAACTAGCAAAATTAAGACCCGTTTTTGCTAACGGAGGGTCTGTAACCGCTGGAAATGCCTCGCAAACTAGCGATGGCGCAGCCATGGTGCTTGTAATGAGTGAAGCAATGGTAAAGGAACTTGGAGTTACTCCTATTGCGCGTATGGTTAGCTATGCTGCAGCCGGTGTTCCTCCTCGAATTATGGGGATTGGCCCCGTAGTTGCTATTCCCAAAGCCCTAAAGCAAGCGGGGATGAAGCAAGAAGATATTGAGTTAATAGAGCTAAACGAAGCATTTGCATCGCAATCGCTGGCCGTTATTCGTACTTTAGGATTGAATCCTGAAATTATTAATGTAAACGGTGGGGCTATCGCACTTGGGCATCCATTAGGGTGTACAGGCACCAAGCTTTCTGTACAGCTTTTTGACGAAATGAAAGAGAGAAATAATAAATACGGCATGGTTACCATGTGCGTGGGTACTGGACAAGGTGCCGCAGGAATTTTTGAACGATTATAAAATGTAGGTTATGGAAACAGTCGAAAGGAACTTAACACGCGGAGGTGCTTTTATTTTACAAGAGACAAAAGCGCAAGATATATTCACTCCCGAAGAATTTAATGAAGAGCAACGTATGATGCGTGAAGCCATCCAAGAGTTTGTCGATCGTGATGTATGGCCTGCGCGTGAACGTTTTGAAAAGAAAGACTACGATTACACTTTTGAGCTGATGCGCAAAATTGGGGAAATGGGCTTTTTAGGTGTTAGTGTACCTGAAGCGTACGGCGGACTTGGAATGGGATTTGTTGACACCATGCTGGTATGCGAGTATATTTCTGGTGCTTCGGGATCATTATCAACTGCTTTTGGTGCACATACTGGAATAGGCACAATGCCAATTGTACTTTATGGTAACGAAGAACAAAAGAAAAAATATGTTCCAAAACTAGCCTCTGGTGAATGGATTGGATGCTACTGCCTAACAGAACCAACGGCAGGATCTGATGCAAACAGCGGAAAAACAAAAGCCGTACTCTCTGAAGATGGCTCACATTACCTTATTTCGGGACAAAAAATATGGATTTCGAATGCAGGTTATGCCGACTTGATGATTGTTTTTGCACGCATTGAAGATGATAAAAACATTACTGGGTTTATCATCCCAAATGACCCTGAAAATGGGATTACCATGGGCGAGGAAGAGAAAAAACTTGGAATTCATGCTTCTTCAACCCGACAAGTATTCTTCAGCAACACAAAAGTACCAGTAGAAAACATGTTATCTGATCGTGGAAACGGGTTCAAAATAGCTATGAATGCATTAAATGTGGGCCGAATCAAATTGGCGGTAGCAACCCTAGACGGACAAAGAAGAACGATTAATGAAGCCATTTCATATGCCAACCAGCGTGTGCAGTTCAAAACACCAATAGCATCTTTTGGTGCCATCAAACAAAAGTTAGCCAATATGGCTGCCGATTTGTATGTTGGCGAATCGGCGTGTTACCGTGCAGCAAAAGACATTGAGGATAGAATCGCCCTACGCGTAGCGGCAGGAAACGAGCATCAAGAAGCTGAGCTCAAAGGAGTTGAAGAATATGTGATTGAATGCTCCATATTAAAAGTGGCATGCTCCGAATCCATGCAAACCACTGCCGATGAAGGAGTTCAAATTTTTGGAGGTATGGGCTTTTCTGCCGATGCTCCTATGGAAACTGCATGGAGAGACTCACGTATCTCTAGAATCTATGAGGGAACAAACGAAATTAACCGTATGTTAACTGTAGGCATGCTCATAAAAAAAGCTATGAAAGGTCAACTCGATTTAATTGGACCTGCTACTGCAGTTGGCGAAGAATTGTTAGGAATACCTGACTTTGCTATACCTGATTTTTCAGAACCTCTGAGTCAAGAAAAGCATGTGCTTAAAAATCTTAAAAAAGTATTTTTAATGATTGCTGGGGCTGGAGTTCAAAAATATGGAACTGAACTTGAAGAGCATCAACAATTATTATTGGCTGTGGCCGATATTCTCATAGAAATATATATGGCAGAATCTGCTTTATTACGTGCCGAAAAGAATGTAGGTATTTATGGTCTTAACGCTCAAGAAAATCAAGTAGCAATGAGCCAATTGTATTTATATCAAGCTACTGAAAAAATAACCACAAAGGGAAGGGAAGCTATTTTGTCTTTTGCAGAAAGTGATGAGCAAAAAGCACTTCTAATGGGGCTAAAGCGATTTACAAAATACATAGAATACCCCAATGTAATTGCTTTGCGTAATAAGATTGCTGAAAAAGTTTGTGCAGAAAACGAATATTGTTTTTAACATGAGGTGGTTTCGATATATGGCTGTATGTGCCGTTTCTTTCGGATTTTCTCAACAAGACCAACGTTTGTATGAAATTGTCGAATCTGTATCTGCGTCACAGATTTACAGCGATATCGAAACCTTAGCTAATTTTGGCACACGTCATACCTTAAGCGATACCGTTTCGGCATCTAGAGGAATTGGGGCAGCAAGGCGATGGATAAAAAAATCATTTGACCAAATTAATGAAGCCTGTAATGAATGCCTTGAGGTTTTTGAACAAAAAAATTACTTTGAAGCAGATGGAAGAAGGCTAACTCGTGGAGTCTGGATTAATAACATCGTTGCCATCCAACGCGGCACAGAACATCCAAATCGCTATGTGATTATGAGTGGAGATATAGATTCACGTGTATCTGACCCCAACAATTTTAGCTCAAACTCTCCGGGTGCAAATGACAATGCTAGCGGCATGGCTGGCGTACTTGAAGCTGCCCGAATACTATCTAAATATAGCTTCAAAAGCAGCATAGTGTACGCAGGGCTTTCGGGTGAAGAACAAGGGCTTTATGGAGGGAAAGGATTAGTACAACACGCATTGGATAACAATTGGGAAATTGTAGGCTTATTAAACAATGACATGATAAGCAACATTGAAGGTGTTGATGGCGTTATTGACAACCGAAGTTTTCGTATTTTTTCGGAACCAACGCCCGTTACTGAAAAAGAGAGTGAACGCAGGCAACGGCGTTTTTATGGTGGTGAAGTTGATGGGATTTCACGCCAACTTGCCCGATACGTGCACAAAACCACAAAAACCTATATGCCAGAACTTAACCCAATGCTTATTTATAGACTTGATCGTTTTGGAAGAGGTGGTCATCATCGTCCATTCAATGATGTTGGATTTGCAGGAATTCGCATCATGGAGGCCCACGAAAATTACAACCGCCAGCATCAGGATTTGCGCACAGAAAATGGGATTGTCTACGGAGATACTATGGAAGGAGTTAACGCCGACTATGCAGCCAAATTAACTGCTGTAAATGCCATTTCATTAGCTTCTTTGGCATGGGCCCCAGCTGCTCCGCATACAGTAGCTATTGGAGGAGTAGTAGCTCCAAACACCACTCTCAAATGGGAGGCTTCTACAACAAAGCAACTAAAAGGATACAAAATATATTGGCGTGACACCACTTCTCCAACTTGGGATTACAGCAAATTTGTTGGAAAAACAACAGATGCCACAATTCCGGGAATTGTCATTGACAATTATTTGTTTGGAGTTGCAGCTGTTGGCATTGATGGGCATGAGAGCCCTGTGGTCTATCCTACAAAAGTTATTCGCTAAGTTAATAGTGTTAAAAAAGCGTTGTTGATGCATGGTTTTTTATACATTAGCATAGAATTAACCCAAATATGATTCGCCCTAAATATGAAAAACCTACTACCATACCCCGATACTTTTCAGTATTTATCTTCATCTAAATCAAATACTTTCATTTTATACAACTGCTTAGCTTTTATAAAAAGGCCATTGCAAAAAACAGCATCCCAGTGGGGCATGCCAATTCGTTTGTTTTGTGTTTTTTTATTAATTACATCTTGTAAAAAAAGTGATATGAATACACCTACGGAAGAAACACCTATTGTAGAAGATACATCTATTGGAGAATTTACATTAGTGAAACCAATAGGTCAGAGTTCCAATTTCATTATCCCAAATACACATACATTTCAAAAAATTATTGAGCAGGGAGAGGAGCTACTTCAAGGAGGTAGGCTGCCAGACAAAACAGACTTTACAGGCTATGTGCCTATTGCTGGAAGTAGTGAAAATGGTTACTTAAGCATTAATTCTGAAAGTACCATCGGAGGAGTTAGTGTGCTTGACATTCATTTCGCATATCATTGTTTGTGTGTAAAAAAAATGAATTGGTTACAATGGAATTGCAAGGATGTGTTACAGGAATCTTTCGGGTAACAGTACTTGCTACTCTAAAAATCCTTTTTCCTTCATCCAATCGTCATTGTACATTTTACCAACATAACGACTTCCAGAATCGTGTAAAAGCACCACAACTACATCGTCAGGCCCAAAATGTTCTTTGAGTTGTAAAACACCTTTCACTGCGGCACCGCAAGAATTTCCAGCAAAAATTCCTTCCTCACGAGCTAGTTTGCGCGTATATACAGCCGCATCCTTGTCGGTTACTTTCTCGAAAGCATCAATGATATCAAAATCTACATTCTCTGGTAAGATATCTTCCCCGATTCCCTCAGTGATGTAAGGATAAATTTCTTTCTCATCAAAAATACCTGTCTCGTGATATTTTTTAAATACAGAGCCATACGTGTCTATACCCCAAATTTTAATTTTTGGATTCTTTTCTTTTAGATATTTGGCAACACCCGAAATAGTACCACCCGTACCAACACCGACAACAAAGTGGGTGATTTTTCCATCTGTCTGCTTCCAAATTTCAGGACCTGTTTGCTCGTAATGTGCCACAGCATTTGATGGATTGTCGTACTGATTTACGTACCATGCATTTGGTGTTTCTTCTGCTATACGTTTAGATGTTGAGTAATACGATCGTGAATCGTCAGGAGCTACATTTGTAGGACATACTATAACCTCTGCACCAACAGCACGAAGGATGTCAAACTTCTCCTTGGATTGTTTGTCAGTAGAAACACAAATTAACTTATACCCTTTAACTATAGCAGCCAAGGCCAGACCCATTCCTGTATTTCCTGAAGTTCCCTCAACAATAGTTCCACCAGGCTTTAAACGACCATCTGCTTCTGCATCTTCAACCATTTTTAATGCCATGCGATCTTTCACAGAACTACCGGGATTAAAATACTCTACCTTGGCCAACACTAAAGCATCTATTTCAGCAGTTATTTTATTAAGACGAATAAGTGGCGTATTGCCAATAGTTTGAAGAATATTATCTACGTATTGCATGCCACAAAGGTAGGCAAAGCCTTCGCGCTAAGCAATGGCTACGGATTGATTTTAAGTGCTTGTGTAGGTGGAATTTTCGAAATAATAAATGAAGGAAGGATCAATAAAACAAAGCACACAATTAAAGTTAGGCCATTTAACCACAATACGGTTGGCAAGTCTATGAAAACAGGTACGTTTTCAACGTAGTAGGTGTCAGGGTCAAGAGTTATGAATCTCGTTTGCTTTTGAAGGTAAAGTAGTCCGAGTCCTACAAGGTTTCCCCAAAAAAGCCCAACACCAATAAGATAAGAACCTTGAATTAGGAAAAGCTGTTGAATCGAATGCACTTGTGCGCCCAAAACACGAGTTATTCCTATAAGATGTGTTTGTTCTAAAATCAGCACTAACAATGCAGTAATCATATTCACACCTCCAACAATAATCATGATGATAATGATTAGCGAGATGTTGGTACTAAAAAGCCGAATCCAATTAAAAATTTCAGGAAACTGTTCTTCTATGTGTTGCACATCAACCAAAGCATCGATGCTATCATAAATGGCTTCAGATTGAGCTGTTAAGTCTGTATCACTGCTAACAAAAATCTCAAAAGCACCTACTTGATCTGCTTTCCATTTATATAGTGAACGGACAACATCAAGATGCCCTATGATATAGGTATCGTCATAGTCCGAAAAACCAGTATTGAACACACCTGCAATGGTACATGTTCTTCGTTTGGGAAATGAGGTTTCCTCAGACGCAAAATAAATAGGAACTCTATCGCCTAGCTTTAGGGCTAATTTTCTGGCTAATTCAGATGAAATCCAGACATCTTGTTTTCCAAGCTTTTGGTTAGTATTAGACGCGCCAAAATATGTGAAAAAATCTGTGTTAAAAGAATTGTCTATTCCTTTAAAAACAACACCGTAAAATGCTTGGTTATTTAAGATAACACCTGGAACATAGGCAGCGGCTTGTACGGAAGTTACTTTATTATGCTGGGCCAATACTTTAGAAATAGTGGCAGCATTGTCAAGTGGTTTTAATGTTTCTTGTCGTTGGCTATTTTCAAGTGTGGTCACACGAATTTGACCACTAAAAGCAGCTACTTTTTCAGCTATAACTTGTTTTAAGCCAACACCAGTTCCCAATGCAATAAGCATTACAATAATACCCAAGGCAATGGCCGAAATGCCTATGGTTATAATAGGACCCGAAGCGCTACTTTTATAAGAACGCTGACCAATAAGTCTTCGAGCAATGAACCAAGAAATGCGCACGTGGATAAATTTAAAGATAAATGTACGGTATATTTTTTTCGGGACTACTGTGGAAGTTCAAACTTTAGCCTATTAACCATTTCAAAAACAGCTGGACAAACGGCAACATTTTTTTCTGTAATAGCCGTTATTTGATGAAACTTAGGTCTGTTTGTATGTGGAAACTCTCTACAAGCTTTGGGTCGGTCTTCATAAATAAGGCAGTGATTATCTGCTCCCAGAAAGGAGCAAGGAACTCCTTGTAACACACGATCACCATCTTCATCGACTTTTAGGTACATCGCTTCAAAATCGTTAGGTTTCATTTTTAAACGTTTACTAATACGCTTAATATCTGATGGAATAAATAGCGGTCCTGTTGTTTTGCAGCAGTTGGCACAGGACAGACAATCTATTTTTTGAAATGTTTCTTCGTGAATTTTAGCCATCACTTCATCAAGCTTTTTAGGCTTTCGCACTTTTATTTTTTTAAAATACTTCTTATTCTCTTGCGCGATTTTAGCCGCATGCTCGGGAAGTTGTTGAGGGTCAATCACTATGGTATTTTTAGATACTTATGTGTTTGAAGTGATGCCAACCACTTTGGAAATGCAAGTACGTGATCAACAATTAATGGAATTGCGCTGTCTCTTCTACTCCACTCGGGTTGTAAGTACAGTTTGCAAGAAGAAGTAACATCTTTCGCTTGCTGTTCCGCAAACTGTAGGTCATCTTTGTTGTAAACGATTACTTTGAGTTCATCTGCTTTCGTATAAATCTCTTTTTTTGGCAGCATTCGCTTTTTAGGAGATAGGCAAATCCAGTCCCATGTTCCAGAAAGTGGATACGCTCCGGAGGTTTCAATGTGTGTTTTTAGTCCTGCATCTCGAAGTGCCTGAGTTAGCGGATCCATATTCCACATTAGCGGCTCCCCACCAGTAACAACAACTACTTTAGCATGTTCTTTCGCCTGACTTACAATTTTGTCAATAGTAGTGGGTGGGTGTTTTTCTGCATCCCAACTTTCTTTAACATCACACCAATGACAACCCACATCACAACCACCAATTCGAACAAAAAAGGCAGCACTTCCCTTGTGATATCCTTCTCCTTGAATAGTGTAAAAAGCTTCCATTAAAGGAAGGGCATGACCAGAAGCAACCGCTTTTTGGGTGGATTCGTTCATTTAAGATGCATTGCGTTTGTATGCCAACATAGTGTTTTGCAAGAGCATGGCAATAGTCATAGGGCCAACTCCGCCAGGAACTGGAGTTATGTAACTTGCTTTTTCTTTAACTTCATTATAGGCTACATCACCAACAATAACATATCCTTTCGGGTGATTTTCGCTTGGAACACGTGTAATTCCTACATCGATAATTACAGCACCTTGCTTAACCATGTCAGCAGTAACAAAATTTGGCACACCTAATGCAGATACTATAATATCAGCCTCCTTGCAAATTTCAGCAATGTTTTTTGTACGACTATGCGTTAAGGTAACGGTTGCGTTTCCTGGATTTCCTTTATTGGAAAGCAAAATACTTATGGGACGTCCTACAATATGGCTTCGTCCAATTACAACAGCGTGTTTTCCACTAATATCGAGTTTATACCTTTTTAAAAGCTCCATGATACCATATGGTGTTGCTGGAATAAAAGTTTCCATACCCAAAGACATTTTTCCAAAGTTTGTGGGGTGAAATCCATCTACATCTTTGTTGGGATTAATGGCGTGCAATACAACCTCTTCGTCAATGTGTTTTGGTAACGGAAGTTGCACAATAAAACCATCAAGTGTTACATCGGTGTTCAACTTGTGAATGGTATCGAGCAACTCTTTTTGAGAAATATCTTCTTCTAAACGAATAAGGGTAGATTCATAGCCTATTTTTTCACATGATCTTACCTTGCTTCCCACATAAGTCAAGCTTGCACCATCGTTCCCTACGAGCACTGCTGCCAAGTGTGGGGCGCGTTTTCCAGCAGATTTTAACGCACCAACTTCTTGTGCAAGTTCTTCTTTAATTTGATTTGAAGTGGCTTTTCCATCTAAAATAGTACTCATTTCCCAAACATTTGCATCAGCTTGGAGGACTTGCCCCCTTGCATCATTTTCATCATTTTATTCATTTGCTCAAACTGTTTTACCAGTCTGTTTATATCATCAATTTGCATACCGGCACCTTTTGCAATGCGCTTTTTTCGGCTGTAATCGATTAGTTTGGGGTTTTTTCTTTCTTTAATGGTCATTGACTGTATAAGCGCCTCTACTCCTTTAAATGCATCTTCATCTATTTCAGCGCCTTTAAGTGCTTTGATAGCACCAGGTATCATTCCCACTAAATCTTTCATGGAACCCATGCGTTGTACTTGTTTGAGTTGGCTCAGAAAGTCATCATAACCAAATTGTTTTTTGGCAATTTTTTTCTGAATTCGTTTTGCTTCTTCAACATCTACTTGTTCTTGCGCACGCTCTACTAGAGTTACTACATCGCCCATGCCTAAGATACGATCGGCCATTCTATCGGGATGAAATACATCTAAAGCATCAACTTTCTCACCTGTACCAATAAACTTAATTGGTTTATTAACCACAGATTTTATAGAAAGTGCTGCTCCCCCTCTAGTGTCACCATCCATTTTTGTAAGCACAACTCCATCAAATTGCAACAAGTCATGAAAGGCTTTTGCCGTATTTACAGCATCTTGACCCATCATAGCATCTACTACAAACAATGTTTCTGTTGGTTGTACCGCTTTATGAATTGCATCTATTTCCTGCATAAGTGCTTGGTCAATAGCCAAACGTCCTGCGGTATCTATGATAACCACATTAAATTGATTGGTTTTGGCATGTTGGAGTGCTTTTCTAGCAATGTCAACAGGGTCTTTATTTTCAGGTTGAGCAAAGACAGATACATCTATTTGTTCACCCAAAACTTGCAGTTGATCTACAGCAGCCGGGCGATATACATCACATGCTACTAAAAGAACTTTTTTAGATTGTTTGTTTTTTAGATGTTTCGCAAGTTTTGCTGAGCATGTTGTTTTACCAGATCCTTGCAATCCACTCATTAATATTACTGCTGGTTTGCCAGAAACTGATAACTCTGATTTTTGACCTCCTAAAAGAGATGTAAGCTCGTCTTGGACAATTTTAGTTAGTAGTTGCCCGGGCTTTAAACTAGTAATGACTTCTTGTCCTAATGCCTTTTCCTTAACTTCTTGGGTAAACGATTTTGCAATTTTGAAGTTGACATCGGCATCGAGAAGTGCCCGGCGGATTTCTTTCATCGTTTCGGCAACATTGATATCGGTTATGCGACCTTGACCCTTGAGAGTTTTTAAGGCTTTGTCTAAGCGCTGACTAAACTGTTCAAACATGATTAAATATAAAACTCAAAATTACGGAATTACTTCTTCTGATGCATCCAAAAAATCACAACAACATGAGGAATGGTAATTGCAGCTAAAAAACCAAAAAATAAAGCAAGCAATGAAGACGTTTGACCTTTAAAAAAGAAAAGTATCGCAACAAAACCTAGCATCGATAAAAACCAATATGGAAGTGCTAGTAAAACAAACTTTCGAATGGGGTTATCTTGACTTGGGTATAATTTAGTAGCCTGCTCTTTTAGAGAAGGAATGCTGTGCCATAACACAAAATAGACTGAAAAAGACCACATTAATGATGTTTTAGTAAATAGAAAGAATAATGACACCATTGCAAGAAGTTGAAAAAATAATTGATTTTTTAACTGCTTAAAATTTAGAAATAGTAAAATAACGGCACCTAATGAAGAGGTTATTAATAAGTAAATAAAAACTGTTGATGTCAACATAAAACCTGAAATTTCCCGTACAATAAAAACTGTTTGTTCTTGATGCGTATAAAAAAGAAGTGAAAAAAGAAATGCGCCATAGGCTACATAAAAAAGTTGAAGTTTTATCAAATTGATATTATTTAAACTATGCCATTGTTGCTCACCAAAATGAAATGCGCTCATCAAAACAAAAATTATAAGAGCTATTTGTGGAACACGATATAGGGCTAAAACCATGATGAAAACAAAAAAAACGTAACTAAGAAATAAATAACTAAACGACCATTTTTTTAACGTTTTAACATGTTTTGATAGGATATATAAATCATTTGCACCATGAACTATGCCAATTGTTAGCACATTTATAGCAGCTAAAACCCATAAAAAGGAGTTTGGCAGAAAAACACCTAATAACGTACAAATCAGTGTAATAGCTATTTTTATGAATTCATTTTTGTGTAAATAAATCACTTTATTTTAATGTTTTTAAAAATATTTAGTCAAATATATACGGTTTGTTTAATTTTTTTTAACTTGCGCTTAACAAAATATAATTATAAAATATTATGACACTTACTAATTTAATAACAATTGCGGATTTAAGCGATCCGGTAAATTTCACTTTCTTTTTGGGAACAATGGCAATGACAGCTGCTTCAGCTTTCTTTTTCTTGTCGTTAAACCAATTTGACAGCAAATGGAGAACCTCTATTTTGGTTTCCGGTTTGATTACATTCATTGCTGCAGTTCACTACTATTACATGAGAGAAGCTGCAACATCTGGAGGTGTAACAACCGAAATCCGTTACATTGACTGGATACTTACAGTTCCATTAATGTGTGTTGAGTTCTATTTGATCTTAAAAGCTGCAGGTGCTACTACGAAGCATTTAAGCACACTAATATGGGCGTCGTTGGTTATGCTTGTAACTGGATACTTCGGTGAAGTTTCAGGTACTGCTAACGGTCCTGCGTTGTGGGGTCTTGCATCTGGTTTAGCATACTTCTACATAGTATGGTTAATCAAATTTGGACCATTAGCTAAACTAGCTGCTGCTGCAGGTGGTTCTGTTGAAAAAGCCCACAAAACATTAACATTATTTGTCCTTATCGGATGGGCAATCTATCCATTAGGATATATGATTGGTACTGACGGATGGTACGACTTTGTTGACGCAATTGGTGTTAACATGGATGTTGTATACAACATTGGTGATGCAATCAACAAAATTGGATTTGGTTTAGTAGTATATGCTGCTGCCGTTTCTTCGAAATAAGAGAAATCTAATTTGGTATAAAAAAGCCTTGGATTAACCAAGGCTTTTTTTTTACATTCTATTGGGAGCTTCAATACCTAATAATTGTAAACTCTTCCTAATTACCATACTTACCGATGAACAAAGTACTACGCGAAGTGAGCGTGAAGAACTATCATCAACTAGTATTGGCACTTCCTGATAATAGGAATTATAGTGTTTTACCAAGTCGTATACGTAATTAGCAATTAATGCTGGGCTATATTGATTTCCTGCAGCAGCTACTACGCTTGGAAACTGCTCTAACGTCTTCAGAATTTTTTTCTCTTTATCGTGAAGTGTAATACTTTCTTGAAATTCTAAGGTTTGGCCTTTGACTTTACGTAATACAGATTGGATTCTAGCGTAGGTATATTGAATAAAAGGACCTGTATTTCCGTTAAAATCTACTGAAGCCTTTGGATCAAAAAGAATACGTTTTTTTGGGTCTACCTTCAAAATATAATACTTCAGGGCACCCATTCCAATAGTGTGATATAATGATTCCTTTTCATCTTCTGACATCCCATCTACCTTGCCAAGCTCTTGAGAAAGTTGCTTTGCAGTAGCATGCATTTCATCCATAAGGGCATCTGCATCTACAACAGTCCCTTCCCTACTTTTCATTTTTCCGCTAGGTAAATCTACCATGCCATAACTAAGGTGATGCAGTTGTGATGCCCAGTCGTAACCCAATTTATTGAGAATTAAAAACAATACTTTAAAGTGATAGTCCTGTTCATTGCCAACAGTGTATACCATTCCTTTTATGTCTGGGTGGTCGTCAAAACGCAATTTAGCAGTGCCCAAGTCTTGCGTCATATATACCGAAGTACCGTCTGATCGTAAAAGTAATTTTTCATCTAACCCTTCGTCGGATAAATCTACCCAAACCGAACCATCTTCTTTTTTATAAAAGACTCCTTTTTCAAGCCCTTCATCAACCGTTTCTTTTCCAAGAACATAGGTGTCGCTTTCATAGTAATACGAATCGAAATGAACACCCAAACGCTTATAGGTTTGAGTAAAACCGTTGTACACCCAACCATTCATTTGCTCCCAAAGAGCACGTACTTTTGAGTTATTCTGTTCCCATTGTACTAACATTTCTTTGGCTTCTAAAAAGATTGGTGCTTCTTTTTTGGCCTGTTCTTCAGTTCGTCCAGAGAAAATTAATTCTGAAATTTCCTTTTTGTACTGCTGGTCAAAAAGAACGTAATATTTTCCTACGAGGGCATCACCTTTAAGATTTGAAGATGTAGGTGTTTCAGCATTGCCAAATTTTTGCCACGCTACCATAGATTTACAAATATGAATACCTCTATCGTTAATGATTTGGGTTGTATGTACCCTATTTCCATTAGCAGCTAAGATTGCTGCTACAGAAGCTCCCAAAAGATTGTTTCGAATATGACCTAAATGCAAAGGTTTATTTGTATTGGGAGATGAATATTCTACAATAACTTTATTTGAATCGTCCTTAGCAGGCACAAAACCAAAAGTGGTATTCTTCTGAAGCTCCTTTAAAAAAGTGACATAATACAAATCTGAAATTTGAATATTCAAAAATCCTTGAACTACGTTATAAGATTCTATCTCAGAAACATTTTCAACCAAAAAATCTCCCAACTCAGCTGCTAAGTCTGCAGGTTTTTTGGATACTATTTTCAACAATGGAAATACCACAAGGGTCAAATCGCCTTCAAACTGTGGCTTTGTAGGCTGAATTTCAAATGCACTAACTTCTTTTTGGTAGTGTTTTTGGAAATAAGCGCTAAGGTGCTTAACTAGTATTGCTTCCATAGATAAAAATCAGTAGCAAAGATAATGCTTTCGCTTAGCTACACTATGTTTTCGTTTATCTTTGTGACATGCTAGCAAATGTATCGTATAACAACAAAGCGCAGCGCGATGAAATAGATACCCTTGTGGGTAAACCTTACACTTTGGTGGAACGCATGAAGTTAGGTGGTGTAGGCTCACCAAAGCTGTATGTTACTTCGAGCAGTAAAGAAATTGAAGGATTATTTATCTTGGATCACAACGACAATACATGCAATATCGAACTTCGACCAAAAGGAATTATACTGCGACTTAGATCACTACTAGAAACTTATGCTTTGGTAATTCCCTATTATAAATTAACTCTTTTTAAGGGAACAAGCGAAGCCTACAGCATCCATTTTGAACACCACAAAGTATCTGTTTCTGCAAAACAAGAAGCAGTACGTTCATTCTTTAAAAAAGTGCTGCGACAAAAAGCTAAATTTTCAAGTGAATCCTTCTAAAACACCTCTGCCAACATACAACGAACACTACCACCGCCTAGGTCTTCAATAGTAGGCACAGGACTGTGAACAAGAGTTGTATATTGTTCAAGTTTTTGAGTTTGAACTTCAGAAAGTGAAGCATGTGCCCGTGAACTCATAACCAGAAGAGATTCACCATCAACCGATGAAAGAGCTAACATATTTCCAGCAAATTGGGAAACCTGTTTTTCTGAAATAGGAATGACTTCCTTCCCAGAAAATGTAAGCGTATCGTGAATTAATGAACGCTCATTATGACAATCTATAGCATCCAAACAGACAACGGCAAATTCAACTCCAACGGCCATCATAACATTGGTGTGATAGATTAACTTTCTTTCGTTTTTAAAAGTTTGATATGCATGAAATGCAATGGGGATGTACTCAAAATCTGCACAAAACCTTTTAAATAATTTAAGATTTGTTCTGGGTGAAACTGCACAATAAGCTATGCTATTTTGATGATCTAGCACTACACTTCCGGTTCCTTCTAAAAAAATATTTTCCTTTTCAAAATGGGTATAATCTGTTATAGTCTCCATTTTATAACCTTGATTTTTCAAGGCATCAAAAATAGCGTGGTTCCGTTCAAGCCTTCTGTTGGCTGCAAACATTGGAAAAAGGGCTCCTCTATTATTAGGGAACAATACAAGCCAGTTGTTAGGAAAAACTGCATCTGGAGTATCTGGAAAAAGTGTATCCTGAATAACTGTAACTTGTACATTATGGTTTCGAAGACATGCAACTAGAGTATCAAATTCAGTCAACGCTTGCTCCAAAGCAGCCTTTGGTGATAGGGCGCTAGATTTTTGATAATAGTTATTGATTGATGTTTGCTCATTTCGTCGAAAAGAAGCTGGGCGAACCATAATAATATGATGAGCTGGTTTCATGGAGTTCTAAATATAGGCATGGTAACACATCGAAATAATCCACCTTGCTTAGCAATTTCTCTAAAATTGAGCTCCTCAACTTCAATGTTTCGATCTCTTAGCCAATCATTGAGTCGTGTAAAACTACTGTCAGAGACCACAACATTGGGGCTAATTGAAACGACATTGCACATCATCTGGCTCATCTCTATAGCAGAAACTTCAAAAAGATGTTCTTGTCCAAAAAAATCTACAATCCATTTATACTCTTGAGGCTTTATAAATCCATCAGGACATGTTATGGCATATTTCGTACCAACAGGCTGGAAACAACAGTCAAGATGTAAGGCATTTTGTTCTGGAATCGTGTTAGATTTAATAAGTTCAAAGGATTTTACTTTTTTGTTGGGAAAAGCATCTTGAAGCGCAAATACCGCAGCCATATTGGTTCGAGCAGTCAACAGCTCTACATAATCCTTACGAGTACAAACTCCAACAAAAATATAGTCATGATGAACAATCACATCGCCTCCTTCAACATGAACTTCTGAAGGAAATGTAAGTCGCTTTTTTTCAGGGATTAATTGAATAATACTCTCAACGCCACGAAGCTCCGCGGCTCTATGGGGAATAATATTGGCGCGAATCCAAATATCATCAATGACAAAACCCAAATCTCGTGCAAAAATCTGATTGCAATTAGAAATCTCATCAGGGCGAAATACGGTAACACCATATTGTGTAAAAACACGTTCTAGATTAGATAAAGCAGCCTGTAAATGATGTTTTTTTGGAAAGGTATTCTCTAGTAAATGTTTTCTAGATGAAGGGTCGTATAAATCGGTAAGCAATGGTAATTTCCCCATAGCATCGGCTGTACCCAAAACCACATGGGTAAGCTTTTGCGTCTCTGTATGTACACAGAGTTTTATCCCATAGCTTATCTTTTATTCAATGGTACAAAGTTTCGTTGATTTTCACCTACATATACTTGTCTTGGACGTCCAATAGGTTCTTTATTTAATCGCATTTCTCTCCATTGAGCAATCCAGCCTGGCAAACGACCAAGAGCAAACATCACCGTGAAGGTTTCGGTAGAAATACCCATAGCGCGATAAATAATACCTGAATAGAAATCTACATTAGGGTAAAGTTTTCGCTCTACAAAATAAGGATCGCTAAGTGCTTCGGCCTCTAATTCTTTAGCAATATCAAGCACTGGATCAACAATACCTAACTCATTTAAAACTTCATCAGCAGCTTTCTTGATAATTCGAGCTCTAGGGTCAAAGTTTTTATACACACGATGTCCAAAACCCATCAAACGGAAAGGATCTGATTTATCCTTGGCTTTCTCCATGTATTTTTTGGTGTCACCACCATCTTGACGGATAGCTTCAAGCATTTCAACAACTGCTTGATTAGCGCCACCGTGAAGTGGGCCCCAAAGTGCCGAAATACCTGCTGCTACTGAAGCAAAAAGACCTGCATGGGAAGAACCAACAATACGAACTGTAGAGGTAGAGCAGTTTTGCTCATGCTCGGCATGTAAAATTAGTAATTTATTTAAAGCTGCGTCTACAACAGGGTTGGCAACATACTCTTTGTTGGGCTTGCGAAACATCATACGAGCAATATTTTCCACATACCCAAGAGAATAATCTCCATATTTTAAAGGTAGTCCAGATTTTTTTCTAAATACCCAAGCCACTAAAACAGGTAGTTTACCCATAATTCGGACTATAGCCCTGTACATTTCTTCGTCGCTTTCAACATCAACAGAGTTGGGGTTGAAGGCAGTCAAAGCACTGGTTAGGGATGACAAAACACCCATTGGATGCGCCGCACTTGGAAAACTTTCGAGTATTTTTTTTAGGTCTTCATCAATGTATGATTCTTCCTTAATATCAATCAAAAATGCATCTAATTGTTCGGCATTTGGTAGTTCTCCAAAAATGAGCAAATAGGCAACCTCTAAAAAATCAGCTTTATTCGCTAAATCTTCAATGTCATACCCTCGGTACCGAAGCACTCCTTTTTCTCCATCAAGAAAAGTAATAGCGCTCTGACATGAGCCCGTATTTTTAAAACCAGGGTCAAGGGTTATTAAATTTGTTTTCGCTCGGAGACTTTTAATATTAATAGCCAACTCGGCCTCGGCTCCCTCAATAACAGGAAGTTCTATTGATTTGTCTTCGAACGATAGGAGTGCAGTTTTTGCCATGAATTATTTTACTTCTAAATTAAAACTTTACTTTAAACGCCTTTTCTTGCGGGTAGTATGCATTTCTACCTAATTCTTCTTCGATTCGAATCAATTGGTTGTATTTCGCCATACGATCGCTTCGTGAAAGCGATCCCGTTTTAATTTGACCAGTGTTTAATGCAACGGCCAAATCTGCGATAGTATTGTCTTCAGTTTCACCAGAACGGTGGGACATCACACAAGTATAACCTGCATTTTGTGCCATTTGAACAGCTGCAATAGTTTCAGAAAGAGAGCCGATTTGATTGACTTTTATCAAAATAGAGTTTGCAATATCTTGCTCAATTCCCCGACCAAGACGCGTAACATTAGTTACAAAAAGGTCATCACCTACAAGCTGTGCTTTGTCACCAACTTTTTCA
Organism: Flavobacteriaceae bacterium; assembly: GCA_038124405.1. GTDB lineage: Bacteria > Bacteroidota > Bacteroidia > Flavobacteriales > Flavobacteriaceae > UBA7446. Next base: position 40,141 of record JAYPBW010000003.1, read on the forward strand.
GTGAGGTACTTCCAGCCTTCCCAGTCGTTTTCATCCATTCCATCTTCAATAGAAACAATAGGATATTTTTCTACTAATGAAGCAAGATAGTCCGCTTGCTCTTGTGAAGTACGCACTTTACCCTCAGCACCTTCAAATTTCGTGTAATCATATTTGCCATCAACATAAAATTCTGCAGCGGCGCAGTCAAGTGCAATCATAACCTCATCTGCAGGTTTATATCCAGCTTTTTCAACAGCCAACAAAATAGTATCTAAAGCATCTTCGGTACCAGCCAATGTAGGAGCAAATCCCCCTTCATCACCAACTGCAGTGCTCAAATTTCTACCCTTTAATACTTTTTTAAGGTTATGAAAAATTTCAGTTCCCATTTGCAATGCTTGCGTAAGAGAAACAGCCTTAACGGGCATAATCATAAACTCTTGAAAAGCAATCGGTGCATCAGAGTGTGAACCTCCGTTAATAATATTCATCATGGGTACGGGCAACGTGATTGCACGGGTTCCACCCACATATCTGTACAAGGGTAAACCAACTTCGTTAGCCGCAGCCTTTGCTACAGCAAGTGAAACTCCTAAAATTGCATTAGCTCCAAGTTTAGACTTATTAGGTGTTCCATCCAGATCAATCATGATTTGATCGATTTCTTCTTGTTCAAAAACAGAACATCCCAAAAGCTCAGGAGCAATTTTTTCATTAACGTTTTTCACGGCTTGAAGCACTCCTTTACCCATGTAGGCATCTCCACCGTCACGAAGTTCAACTGCTTCGTGTTCACCAGTAGATGCACCAGACGGAACTGCTGCACGTCCCATAGTTCCAGTTTCGGTAATAACGTCAACTTCAACAGTTGGATTCCCTCTAGAATCAAATATTTGACGTGCGTGTACACTTAATATAATACTCATGATGCTTGCTTTTTGTGATTGTTAATTTGTGTTATAAATTGATCAAATAAATACGAAGAGTCGTGTGGACCAGGGCTAGCCTCTGGGTGATATTGCACAGAAAAACATGGTTTTCCTTCAATTCGAATGCCTGCTACTGTGTTATCGTTTAGATGAGTATGTGTGATAACTACATCTGCGTGGGCTTCGGTCTCTTCTCTATTTATGGCAAAGCCATGATTTTGAGAAGTGATTTCACCTTTACCTGTTTCTACATTTAAAACCGGATGATTTATACCTCTGTGACCATTCAGCATTTTATACGTTGAAATACCTTGAGATAACGCTATGGTTTGATGACCCAAGCATATTCCGAAAAGAGGCAATCCTTCAGCAATAATCTTTGCAGCCAAAGCTTGCGCGTCATGTAAGGGCTCGGGATCACCTGGACCATTTGATAAAAAATATCCATCTGGATTCCAAGACTGCATCGTTTCAAAGCTAGTATCTAAAGGAAATACTTTGATGTATGTGTCTCTACTAGCTAAATTTCGTAAAATATTCTTTTTAATACCTAAATCTAATGCTGCGATTTTAAGTGAAGCATCAGGGTTTCCAACATAATATGGCTCTTGAGTACTTACTTTTTGCGCAAGAGCAAGCCCTTTCATTGAAGGAACATCTGCTAATTGTTTTTTAAGTGTATCAATGTCATCGGTTGTCGTGGAAACAACGGCATTCATAGCTCCATTATCTCGAATATAGCTCACTAGAGCACGCGTGTCAACATCAGATATAGCAACAAGATTATGTGTTTCAAAAAAATCATAGAGAGAACTATCGGCGGCTTCACGTGAGAATCCAAAATTGAAGTTCTTACAAATAAGTCCTGCAATTTGTATGGCTCCCGATTCAGATTCATCATCAAGCACACCATAGTTCCCTATGTGGGCATTGGTCGCAACCATAAGTTGACCGTAATAAGATGGGTCGGTAAAAATTTCTTGATACCCCGTCATGCCTGTATTAAAGCACAACTCTCCAAATGCTTGACCTTCAATGCCAATGGATTTTCCGTGAAACACCGTTCCGTCTTCAAGCAAGATAAGTGCTTTTTTTCGGGATTGGTACTGGCTCATTCGGTTTTAAGTGTTTTGGCAAAATTAAGACAAAAAAAAGGATAAACCATCGGGTTTATCCTATGTTTTATTAAAAGACTGTTAAAAATTACTCTGCCTTGTTTTCATTTTCCGATGCAGCATCATTTTCAGAGGCATTGTCTTCTTTAGCAGGAGTCTCTGCGTTTGGATTCTCTTCAGTAACTTCCTGTGGTTCAGCAGTTTCTGCTGGCACCTCTTCTACTACTTCTTGAGCTTCAACTGCAGAAGCTGCTGCTTTTTTACCGCCTCGTCTTCTTGATTTCTTTTTGGGCTTGGCTGTTTCATAAACTTCATTGAAGTCAACTAATTCAATAAGTGCCATGTCTGCATTATCACCAAGTCGATTCCCCAATTTGATAATACGAGTGTATCCGCCAGGGCGATCGCCAACTTTTTCTGAAACTGTGCGGAACAGTTCAGTCACAGCATACTTGTTACGCAACGCTCTAAAAGCAATACGACGATTGTGCGTCGAATCAACTTTTGATCGAGTAATAAGTGGCTCAATAAAAGTCTTTAGTGCCTTAGCGCGTGCAACAGTGGTGTTAATACGCTTGTGTTCAATTAGCGAAGATGCCATATTGGCAAGCATCGCCTTTCTGTGGGTATTGGTACGGCCCAAATGGGCTACTTTCTTTCCGTGTCTCATGATTAACTAGCTATTGCAGATTAGTCTTTATCAAGTTTATATTTGGACAAATCCATACCAAAATTAAGTCCCTTGGCAATTACCAATTCTTCCAATTCAGTAAGTGATTTTTTTCCAAAGTTTCTAAACTTCATCAAATCGCTTTTGTTGAATGACACCAAGTCACCAAGTGTGTCTACTTCTGCTGCTTTTAGACAGTTTAAAGCGCGAACAGACAAGTCCATGTCTATAAGTTTAGTCTTCAGCAACTGACGCATGTGAAGAGATTCTTCATCGTAAGTTTCTGTTTCAGCAATTTCATCTGCCTCTAGTGTAATACGCTCATCAGAGAATAACATAAAGTGATGAATGAGTGTTTTTGCTGCCTCAGTTAATGCATCTTTCGGATGTATAGATCCGTCTGTTACAATTTCGAAAATAAGTTTTTCGTAATCTGTTTTTTGCTCTACACGGAAGTTTTCAATAGTGTACTTGACATTCTTTATGGGCGTGTATATAGAGTCAATTGCAATTGTACCTATAGGTGCAGTTGCTTTTTTGTTTTCTTCTGCTGGAACATAACCACGTCCCTTTTCAATAGTAAACTCAAAGTTTAGCTGCACACTCTCGTCCATATTGCAAATAACCAAGTCGGGGTTCAATACTTGGAATCCAGAGATGAATTTTTGTAAATCACCAGCTGTAAGCTGTTTTTGACCAGAGACTGCAACATTTACAGACTCGCTATCGACAGTGTCTATTTGTTGTTTGAATCTAACTTGCTTGAAGTTCAAAATCATTTCTGTAACATCTTCTACAACTCCAGGAAGGGTAGAAAATTCGTGATCAACCTTATCGATACGTACAGAAGTAATAGCAAATCCTTCAAGAGAAGCCAACATTACACGACGTAACGCATTACCAACTGTTAGCCCATATCCAGGCTCTAGTGGACGGAATTCGAAGATACCTTCAAACTCATCCGAATCAATCATGATTACCTTGTCCGGTTTTTGAAAATTAAATAGTGCCATAGGATTATTTTGAATACAATTCGACGATTAACTGTTCCTTTATGTTTTCAGTAATTTGCTCACGGGTAGGAACCGATACCAGTGTGCCTTCTAGAGTTGCGTCATTCCAAGTCAGCCACTCTAAATCGTGGTTTGCAACAGACAATGAGCGTTCAATAACATCAAGCGATTTTGACTTTTCACGTACACCAATTACGTCTCCAGGTTTAACCTGGCACGATGGAATATTCATGATTTCGCCATTAAGTGTAATGTGACGATGTCCCACAAGTTGACGTGCTGCACTTCGCGTTGGAGCAATTCCAAGACGATACACCAAATTGTCAAGGCGCGACTCACAGAGTTGAAGAAGAACTTCACCTGTTACACCTTTACTTGCGTTTGCTTTAATAAATAAATTTCGGAACTGTCGTTCTAAAATACCATAGGTAAATTTAGCTTTTTGTTTCTCCATCAACTGGATTGCATATTCCGATTTTTTAGGTCTGCGACGGTTGTTACCGTGTTGCCCAGGAGGGTAGTTGCGCTTTTCAAACGACTTGTCATCGCCAAAAATGGCTTCGCCAAACTTGCGGGCGATTTTTGTCTTAGGACCAGTATATCTTGCCATAGTTAAAAATTTGTGCTGGGAATTAAGGTCTATCCTTCGCCAGCGGGATTAGTATTATACTCTACGTCTTTTAGGTGGACGACAACCGTTGTGCGGCATTGGCGTCACATCAATTATTTCAGTTACTTCAATGCCTCCATTGTGAATAGTACGAATGGCTGACTCACGGCCATTTCCAGGTCCTTTCACAAATACCTTTACTTTTCTTAGTCCAGCTTCCTGCGCTACTTTGGTGGCATCCTCAGCTGCAAGCTGTGCAGCATATGGTGTATTTTTCTTTGATCCTCTAAAACCCATTTTACCGGCAGAAGACCATGAAATCACTTCACCTTTATTGTTGGTTAGTGAAACTATAATGTTGTTAAACGATGCGTTAATATGGGCTTCGCCAAAGGCTTCCACCACAACTTTACGCTTTTTTGAACTTGATTTAGCCATGTGTTAACTACTTTATTTCGTTACTTTCTTCTTGTTAGCAACTGTCTTACGTTTTCCTTTGCGAGTACGCGAATTGTTCTTGGTGCGTTGTCCACGAAGGGGCAATCCCACACGGTGTCGGATTCCTCTAAATGAACCAATATCCATCAATCGCTTGATATTCAATTGCGTTTCTGAGCGAAGCTCTCCTTCGATTTTGAAGGTAGAAACCGCATCACGAATACGACCAATTTCATCATCGTTCCACTCGTTTACTTTTTTATTTTCATCAACACCAGCAGTTGCCAAAATTTCTTTAGCACGGCTGCGTCCAACCCCATATATATAGGTGAGCGAAATAACGCCTCTTTTTTGTTTGGGAATATCTACTCCAGAAATTCTAGCCATAATTATCCTTGTCTTTGTTTGAACCTAGGGTTCTTTTTGTTGATTACGTATAAGCGTCCCTTGCGACGTACAATCTTGCAGTCGGCGCTTCTTTTTTTAAGTGATGCTCTAACTTTCATATCTTAATATCTATAGGTGATGCGCGCCTTTGTTAAATCGTAGGGAGACATCTCCAATTTTACTTTATCTCCAGGTAAAAGCTTGATGTAATGCATGCGCATTTTGCCTGAAATATGTGCCGTAACAACGTGCCCATTCTCTAACTCCACGCGAAACATGGCGTTCGAAAGTGCCTCTATGATTTGGCCATCTTGTTCTATAGCTGCTTGCTTTGCCATCAGATTCCTGCAGTTTTACGTTTATTTCCTGTTTTCATCAAACCATCATAATGACGGTTTAGCAAATACGCATTGATTTGCTGAATAGTATCTATAGCAACACCCACCATAATCAGTAATGATGTTCCTCCATAGAACAATGCCCAACCTTGTTGCATGCCAAATAAGTGATATACCACTGCTGGCAATACCGCAACAGCTGCTAAAAACAACGAGCCAGGAAAGGTTATTTGAGACATAACTCGGTCAAGGAAATCAGCAGTTTCTGTACCCGGACGTACACCAGGAAGAAATCCGCCACTTCGTTTTAAGTCATCTGCCATTTTGTTGGTTGGCACCGTAATTGCAGTGTAGAAATATGTAAATATGATAATTAAAACTGCGAAAAGAATATTGTACCAAAGACCAAAAATATCTGAAAAAGATGCCTGTAACCATTGACCAAACTCACTGTCGCCACCCAAGCGCCCAAGGGCTGCTGGTGCAAACATGAGTGCCTGTGCAAAAATAATGGGCATTACACCCGATGCGTTGAGTTTTAGAGGAATGTATTGTCTTGAACCAATTTGATTTTTATCAATCCCCCCAGATGCTGTTCTTCGTGCATATTGTACAGGAATTTGACGAACTGCCATTACT
>JAYPBW010000003.1:46271-46538 GCA_038124405.1 Flavobacteriaceae bacterium
CACATGGCAAAAATAGTACCTGTAACAAGGATGATTACAGAAGGTACCATAAACCCGAGTCCTTTTCCAAGAGCAAATGCAGAATCTGGTACACCAAGAGCGCCCAGCGAATACAAATAAGCAGGAGCTTGGAATACACAAATAGCAATAGTTAACCAACGTGTAATTTGATTGATTCTTCTACGACCACTCTCACCCTCTTTTTGTAGTTTTTGCAAATATGGGATAGCAATTCCCATAAGCTGCACTACAATAGAAGCAGAAATG
>JAYPBW010000004.1:0-6700 GCA_038124405.1 Flavobacteriaceae bacterium
CGTGAAAGCATGGGTAGGTGGAATAAATTACCGTCATTTTCAATTCGATCATGTCATGCAAGGAAAGCGCCAAATTGGGTCAACATTTAAACCCTTTGTTTATGCTTCTGCCATTGACCAATTAAAAGTATCCCCATGTGATTCTCTTCCAGACGGCTACTACTGTGTAGAGCCTGCAAAATTCGGCGCTCACGATGCGTGGTGCCCAAAAAATTCGGGGGATAGGTATATTGGAAAACGAACATTGAAAAATGCACTTGCAAACTCGGTAAACACCATAAGTGCACGATTGATTGATAAAGTAGGTACAAGACCTGTGGTGAATCTTGTTCGAAATTTAGGGGTTAGCTCTCCTATTCCCAATGTGCCTGCTATTGCTTTAGGTTCAGCAGATTTAAGTGTTTATGAAATGGTTGGGGCGTATGCTGCTTTTGCCAATAAAGGAATTTATGTAAAACCTGTAGTGGTTACTCGAATAGAAGACAAAAACGGTACCGTTATATACCAAACTGCACCCGAAACAAAAGACGTTTTGAGTGAAGAATCGGCATACGTGACACTAAAAATGCTTGAAGGAGTTACAGAATCTGGCTCGGGTGTACGACTGCGTCATAGTGGAGCAGATAAAACAAATCCTATTTTTAGAGATGTAGTTACTGGATACCCATATGTGTTTGAAAATCCTATTGCAGGAAAAACGGGGACTACACAAAATCAAAGTGATGGTTGGTTTATTGGTATGGTGCCAAATTTAGCCACCGGTGTTTGGGTCGGTGGTGAAGATCGCGCTATTCATTTTGAAACCATTGCCTACGGACAAGGGGCAACTATGGCATTGCCAATTTGGGCAAATTATATGAAATCCTGTTATGCAGATTCTACATTGGTGATTTCCCAAGAACCTTTTGAGGCTCCCGATTATGTTTCCATACCGTTAGATTGTGACTCGTTATTAGTAGCGCGTCAAAAAAAATCCTTTTTTGAAGATGAAGACCTTAGTGATTTAGGATTTTAAACAGGTGCTCCAAATGTTGCTAAATAGCTGTTGTAATAGCGCTTATCTCCTGTAACTTCTTTTCCAATCCAATTAGGAAGTTCCACTTTTTGAGTTGCCTTTTGCAATTCGATTTCGGCAACAACGAGTCCTTTCAATTCCTTTTCAAAAACATCCACTTCAAACAGCTGTGATTTAAAAGTCACCAAGTGCCTGATTTTGTAAATAACTCCCGGAAGGCATAGTGGTAGTAATGTATTTGCCGCCTCTATTGAAATGTCTCTTTCCCATTCAACACGGGTTGTGCCGTCTATGGAAGAAGCCCCTTTTACCGTCAAAAAAGCATGGTCTCCTTGAATGCGAACTCGAATTGTTCTATCAGGATCATTTGAGAGATATCCTTGCGTAATGGCTGTTGAATTCGTTGCGTGAGCAAGACAGGTTTGAAGGTCTTTAACTAAATACTTTCGCTCTATTTCTAGCATTCTATGGCTTGTAAACTATGACGTTGATGGATCAAAAATATCGTTTAGAGTAGCCGCCAATCGAAGCCCTGCCAGAAGAAGTCTAATTCGAACTATATCAAAGTTTTGATAATGATAGACATACCCTAACTGAGCGCCCTGAGGGGTTTTTTCGTAAATACTACTCGCTAATTGCTGAGACTCATGTACCCAATCTAGTCTTGAGGCCGCCATACATGAGCTTTTTTTCTTATCAGAAAGTTTTGGAAGGTTTTCTGCAAGCTCAGTATAACTCATTTGGTAATGATCAATAAGATCACTATCCCAAAGCCGGTGAAGGTTTGTCGATTCTCCAAACCAAGATATATTTATGTCATTACCCCCTTTATCTGCCTTTCGTCCAGCGTGAAGTGGTTGATGAATATCGCCAATAAAATGTACCAATAGCTTTAAATAAAATGCCTTGTTTTCAATTGAACTTTCAGGATTTCTAAGCACCTCTATACAATATTGCATAGCCGTTACTATGTCTCCATCTGGGTTTTTTTCTGCATCATTGTAACAAACACCTTCGTGCATATTAACATAATGCAATGGTGCCAAGTGATTGTATCTGCTGTCGGAACGAATCTCATCGGCATAGGTAGATGCAAATGCCAATGACATTCCGTTAAGAATTTCGTTCACCTTTGCGGTTGCTTTTGGAGTAAGGTGCTGTTGAGCCACTTCTCCAATTACACGATGGCCTGTTTTACCCCACTCGTTAGCTTTTATTTGACCTGATAGAATCAAAAAAAGAATTACCAGAATACTTACATGTGTATTTTTCATATTTAAAAATTAAAGAATTCCTCTAATTGTGGTAGGTCGGTAATTATTGCTTAAAACATCTAATCCAAGTGTCAATTGGTGAAATCCTGAGTTGTCAATTTTAATGTCTCCAACTCCTATGGTATAGGTGTAGCTAAAAGTCCATTTATTATGTCTTATTCCTGTAATTGTAGAAATTTGGGTAAACCCTTCACTGTATGGTGTTGTGTCATTATTAGTTAGGGTGTTGGTAAGCCCTTTTCTATATGAAGCACCAATCCAAAGCTGTGTAGCACGAATGCTGTGATGCGATTTTAAACTAAAATCCACGTTGGGTCGGTCTACATACTGAATAGAGTCATACAAAACAGACGGCTCAAGTGCCCAATTGGGTTGCAGTTCTAAAAAATACCCCAGCGAAGCCAATAATCGCATAGGCTTGTTTAAGAGAACTTGATCCGCGATGTCTTTACCTTTAAACAAGATGTTTTGTAGGGTAACATGTGCATAAAGTGAAACATAATTATACGAAAGCCCAACATCTACAAACATGCTTGAGCTGTTCATGCGCGTGCCTGTAATCAAAGGGTCGTCTGTAGGCACAAAAGAAGACTGATCGTGTCTGTGAAAAGACCCTCCGGCTGTAAGTCCAAAAGATAATTGATTGACCTCTGCTCTGCTTCTGTAAAAGTTAATATGGTGCGCATACGTGGCTTGAAAGCCAAGTTTGGATTGAAATCCATTGGTGTCATTAAAAAACAATGCTCCTAGACCAGACCTGTCTCCAACCCTAGCGTGTGCGTTTAATGTTTGTACAGATGGGGCGTTATCAACTCCTAACCATTGTGTCCTGTAGGCTGTACGAAGTTTCATTCCTTCATAGTGGGCTCCTGCCATGGCTGGATGCAACACATAATAGTTGTCTGAAAGATAATCCGTGTATATAGGCATGCGATATTGTGCTTTTGCAACGGATAAAAAAACTACAAAAAAAGCTGACAATAAGGTTAATGGAGTCGATCTAAAGCACATGCCAAGAATTTATTACATTCGTACAAGTTACGCAAACGTATGAAAATGCGCCTAAATGCCATAAAACTTACCTTAGTTTTTGCTCTACTTATCTGTTCCTCAAATACACTTTGGGGGCAGCTAGGAAAAACGCACTACATCCCTCCAGTTGGTTCTGGTGTTGATGTTGGTGATCAATACTTATATGTTTCTACCCCTAGCACAGGGTATATAAACGTAACCATCAAACCCGTAGGCGGCACCCGAAGTGATTGGATTACAAAAAGCATAAAAAATGATGAGCCATGGGAATACCCCATTCACTCGTTTGGTTTTGCGGGCCTTAATACTCCAGCCGTAAAAGACTTATATTCAGTTTCGAATACTGCAGTTACCGGAGGATATATTGTTGAATCCTCAGATGTTACCTATGTGTCTTTCCGTTTTAACGCCATTGTGGCCGAAAATGGACAGTATCATGCCGGTTCATATGTTAGTAAAGGAAGTGCTGCGTTAGGAACACATTTCAGGACAGGGTCATTTTCTGGGGCTATTGGTTTTGGAGATAATGGCACTGGCAGCAGTAGAACTGGTAACAATTTTGTTTCAATCATGGCTGCTGAAGACGGAACAGATATAACCATATCTGACCTCCCTGTTGGAGTTGGAATTATGAACTACTCAGGACCTTTACCTGTAGTGTTCTCTGGTTTAAATAAAGAGGAAACACTTATTCTTGGTTTAGAGTCAAAGAGTGAAAATATTGGGACAAACCCTGAACAATACCAAGCCTTAATTGGCGCACTTGTAGAATCAACAAAGCCTGTGGTGGTGGTTTCAGGCTCCATAGAAAATACTGTCCTTGAGGATCAGACTAGGGGTAACAGAGATTTTGGATTGGATCAGTTAGCAGATGTTACCAAAATGGGCGATGAATATATCGTTGTTCGCGGCAATGGAAATCCTTCTATTGAAAAAATATATGTTGTGGCGGATAAAGATGATACCGAAGTATTTTTAGGGAACGATACTACTGCAATCGCAACGCTTGATTCGGGTGAGTTTCACACCATAAATTTAGATGACCATGGCCCTTACGGAAGTAGTCTGTATGTCCGCAGCCAAGGCTCTACTCATAAATTATTTGTTTACCAAGTTATCGGATACCAAGTTTCTGCTGCAAATTCTACGAGCGGTATGGCAAATCAGGGGCTTGTACTTGTTCCTCCGCTAAATTGTTCTGCAAAAGGAAATATTGATAATATTCCTGCTATTGATCGCATTGGGGCAAAACGCTTTGAAGGCGGAACCTTAACTATTGTTACAGAGGATGGAGCCACACTAAAATTGTTTAGAGACGGTGTTTTGTTTGCCGATAATAGTAGCTCGGGTAGCTCGGGTATATATGATTTAAATCTGGTCTCAAAGACAGTGGTTGGAAAACCCAACTACAAGTCTTATTTTTTATTGAGTTCTATTTCAACGCCAATACTGGGAAATATTAGTGTAGAATCGGATAAAGAACTATATGTAGCTTCCTCAACGTATGGTGGCTTTGCTTCTTCTGGAAGTTATTATTCTGGATTTGTTTCTACTCCCATACTTAGGGCAGAATTAGATGTCCCTACCCTTGGGGTATGTATTAGTGCAAGTGGTGGCTCAAATAGTACACTTACTACTTCATCGGCTTATGATACCTATCAGTGGTTAAAATATGATGAAGGCACGGGATTGTTTAACAATGCTCCTGGTGTTTCTAATACCAACACATACAGCCCTGAGGCTGTGGGAAAATATAAACTTGTTGGAACGTTAACGTGCTACCCTTTAAATGAATATGTTTCAGATGTTATTGTGGTAAGTTCCTGTCCCGACGATTACGATGATGATGGTATTGCAGACAATATCGATTTGGACTTAGACAATGACGGTATTCTAAACGAGATTGAGTCTTTGGGTAACGGGACTCTAGATTTTAGTGCTCCTAATACTCCAAAAGTCACTCTCCCCGACAATTTAGCAGCCCCAATAACAAGCGCTGCAACAATCACCGCTGCTGGCGGGACTGTTACGGGAACTGCATTAGGCGAATTAATATCAGACATTCCTGCTTCTGGAATTAATGAGCGGGTTTCTTATCTATTAAATCCTATTTTACCTACAAGTGATCTACTAAATATAAAAATATCGGGGGCTCCAAATACAACAGCTATTAATGATGCTGAGCAAATGATGTTTTTAGTTTACCCTTCCGACAAAAGCATTACCCTTTTAGATCCAGGAGAAGTGCTTCTAGCAGATGATGGTACTGGTTTTAAGCGGGTTTCTCAACAAGGTATTTCGGGGAATCAAATTCGATTTAAGTTAAACCCATCTCCGCTTGACCCGGCTATCCCATTTGAGATTTTAGGCAGAGACATTTCAGGCATTGAACTATTACATGACCTCAATGCTTCTGCTATTTCTGATGCACAGTTTAACTGTGTGATTGAGGTTTTAGATTATAAGCGTGACTTTGATGGAGATGGTACGCCGAACTCATTAGATTCAGATAGCGATGACGATTTCTGTGATGACATCAATGAAGCTGGTTTCGGAGATGCTAGCACTGCTGTACTAACCTATGCTGACGGTACTATTGACTCTAGAGGAAAAATTATCTCCATTGGAGATCCATATCCTGAACCTGTCAAAGACCCATCTAGTGGAGATTATTTATTTCTAAATGTAGGAAGTCCACTGTTAATTACTGCCTCGGAACAACCGCAGTCCGAAACCATTAGCGAAGGAGCTAGTGCTGTTTTTACAGTAGGAACAGTTGCTGATAGTTATCAGTGGCAAATGAATGGTGTTGACATAACAGACGATGTCACTTTTAGCGGAACAACCTCAAACACACTTACTATAAATACGGTTGACACTTCACTTCATGGACAGTTGTTCTCTGTTTTAGTAAACTCTGAAACCTATCTATGCCGTACGCTTTCTTCAGACGCAACACTTACAGTACTTGCTATTCCTTCAGCGCCTGAGCTTGATAAGCTTTATAGCTTCTGTGGGTCTGGAACGGTTAAAAATCTTAAAGACTTAATTGGAGCGCCTAATATTAATATTTACCAAAATGAAACCGATACTATCCCGCTGAGTGATACGGACTTGTTAGTCAGTGAAGAAGACTATTATGTTGCTGCCTACAATGCGCTAGGCGATGAAAGTGCTGTTAGGTCTATGACTTATGTCATCGTGCCTAATCCTGTACTTAGTGCAGACGCCTTAGCAGTGTGTTCTGGTGAACAAGTTTTAATATCCGCAAGTGGTGTGCCTCAAACCGTTTCAGAATTTGAAAGCAAACTAGATAGTTCTTATGAGAAGTTCTTAAGTTATGGCGGTTCGCATTACTTCCTTAGGAAAGTGGCAATGC
>JAYPBW010000004.1:6710-26821 GCA_038124405.1 Flavobacteriaceae bacterium
GTGCAAGAAATCTTATCAGGGCGCAGGGAGCAGGAGCTTCGATGTACATGATAGACACCAAAGCAGAAGAAAATGCGGTGTATAATGAACTCTTGGCAAGAGGCTATGCGGGGACAATCGACACTCACTTTTGGCTTGGGTTGCGTCAAATTGAGGCATTAAAAAATGGTCAAGTAGATCAAGGTTGGATGTGGCTAGACGGAAGGCCACTAGATCCTGCTATGGCGAATTGGAGACCAACAGAGCCTAATGATTGGAATGGAAGTGGTGGCGTTGAAAACGGTGATGAAGACTATGCACAATTCGATTTTGATCCTTCGGGTATTACATGGAATGATATGGCAGACAATGGTGGGGGTGGAAACTCATGGCCCATTTTTGAATTTACAGGCACAACCGCAGTGAAATGGTACAAACAAGAAGTTGGTGGTGTCAAAACCGAAATTACTGGGTTTACTAGCAACAGTCTAAAGATAAATCCAGCCTCAACAACCACCTATTTCTATGAGGTTGAAGCTGCGGGTCTTTCAACTTGTTCAACCAGTATTACCATTACCGTAAATGATCCGCCAACACTATTGAGCGCAACTAATATGGTGGCCTGTGACAACAATTTAGATGGTGACCCCACAAACACAAATAAAGCTGCGTTTGATTTAGCACAGCAAAAGGATGACATCCTCTCATCAAGCAGTTCACCTGACAGAAAAGTATTCTTCTATGAATCAAATCCAAAAGCATTAGCTGTTGCAGATAGTGTTTCTACATCTTCTTTATATACCAATATTCAGAATCCACAAACGCTACACTACCGTATACAAAATACCGTAACGGGATGTTTTTCAGCAACAGTGGGAACATTTGATTTAATTGTCCAAGATTTACCTCCTGAGATTAGCATCTCTGATTTTAGAGAGTGTGACGACACCTCTGCAGGAAACGATAAAGATGGGAAGCGAGTGTTTGATTTAACTCAAAAAACATCAGAAGTATTCACTGCGCTTGGAGGAACTACGGCTGATTATGAAATAAGCTATCACTTGTCTTTAACAGACGCACAAGACCCTTCCACAGCCGTTACGTCTTACATTACTGCAGATTATACAGACGAAAAAGAAATTTTTGTACGCATAAAAAGTAATGCCACAGGTTGTGTGCGTTACGACAACTCATTTAATGTTGGGGTAGATAAACTTCCAGAATTGACGGGTACTTCCTACCTGGTGGAGCAATGCGAAACTGATGGCGAATTTAAGTACAACTTAACTACAGTAGCCCCTCGTTTTTCAAGCAATTACATGAATGAAACATTTGAATTTTACAGAGATGCGGGGCTAACAAATCAGATCATAAACCCAGAATCATTTACGGCAGCCACAACTACCAATATATATCTTAAAATTATAAATAACGATACCGGCTGTGAGCGCTTTGACGATCAGGCAGAAGGCGCGTCTAATATTGTACTTACTTTAATGATTGGCACCAATAGTGTTCCTACCACATTTTCTCCGCTTAGATTCATTCGTTGCTTTGATTCTGAAACCGATCCAACGCCTGGATATGATACTTTTGGAATCCCTGTTTTTGAAGACATCGCGGATGCACTAATTCTTGCTAGTCCCAGCTACAATGCGCCTAATGTTGAGGTGATGTTTTATGAAAGTCAAGAGGATGCTATTTTCCAACAAAATGAAATAGCCTCATTTAATAATGGGGTGCTAAATTTGATAGCACCATATACCAATTCCGATCAATTTAATCAAGAAATTTGGGCGGGTGTAGAGGATATTGGACTTACTACTATAACTTGTTTAGGGCGGCTTAAAGTAGCCGATCTTATTGTTACACCCAATCCAACATTTGATTTGCCCGAAGAGTTTGTATTCTGTAAGAACTATGGTTTTGATACTATTTCGGTAACCAACCCAAGTGATGCCTATACCTATGCTTGGGAGCGTAATGGAGTAGCCATTCCACTACAAACCTCTCAAGACTTGACGATTACACAAGGTGGAACCTATAGCGTAACAGCTACGAATCCGACAACAGGCTGCTCAACCACAAAAATTGTTGGTGTAATGGAGTCCGAAAAAGCCTACATGGAGCCTGAATACATCACTGTTTACGATTTAACCGGAGATGGAAGCAATAGAATAGAGATTAGAACTGGGGTCGATTTATTGGGAATTGGAGATTATGAGTTTGCGCTTAATGATGGTCCTTTTCAAGACAATCCTATTTTTGAAAATGTTTCACCGGGAATTCATACGGTTGTGGTACGTGATAAAAATGGTTGTGGAATACAAGAAATAAATGTCTCTGTTATTGGCTATACTAATTTCTTTACACCAAACGGAGACAACAAAAATGACACGTGGCAAATTTTAGGAGTTAGCGATGTATTCCAGTCTGAATCGATTATATACATTTTTGATCGTCATGGTCGCCTCATGGCGCAAATTGCTGCTGATGGAGCGGGCTGGGATGGCACATACAATGGAACTCCTATGCCTGCAGACGATTACTGGTTTCAGGTCAAGTTAGAAGATGGTAGAAGTTTTACAGGACACTTTAGTTTGGTGAGATAAACAACTACTTGTTACTCGCACGGTCCCTCTTGGTATGACTTCACCCCTCCAATAGCATTTGCCACGCAAGCATTTGAATACGTGATTCCGTCACAACCGCACACGGGGGCATAAATTTTAGTGCATGCTTTTTCTTTCAATATGTCTGCTAGATTAACACAACTTTCATCTGCGGTGCCTTTTCTAAAAAAATACGTGATTTCATCATCAGCAATTTCTGGAACGTCAATATAGGTTAACGTAAGGTTATCTTCAGTAAAATCCATGCTGTAACGTCTGCCCGTTGGCAGTTTAAGAATTTTATTTGTTATCGTGTATTCAATCGGTTTATTGATTGCGGAAATAGAAACCGCATCGCCTTCAATTCCTTTACTAAGCAGCATATTTTTCTTTGGGAAAAACCATAATTGGTTGGACTCAAAATCATAGTCTTCAAAGAAACAATAACAACTTGCGTTCTCTAAAATCCATTGCCCTTCAAGAGGCGCTTCCAATGACACATCGGCGTCCTGGCATGTAAAAAAAACCAAGAAAAAGCTAAAAACAATTGGCTTCATAAATAAAAATGCTGCTTTATAGTATCTCAAATGTAATAAAAGTAGCTTAATGCGGTTGAGAGAACATATTTTCTGTATATTGATTTTAACAATCAAGCTTTATATGAAAAATATCTTTACGCTAATCCTTTTGATATTTTTGACTGGGTGTCAAGAAACCGATTCGTTAAACATTTCTCCTAAAATATGTCCAACTCATGAACTTCCGGATGTACACATTAATACAGATAATGTTTCCATTGATAGCAAGGAGGAATATGTTGATGGGAGCATTGAAATAATTGGAGCAGGTAATCTTGAGGGGCTAGATACACAACCGATGAAAATAAAGGGTAGAGGAAACTCAACTTGGTGGCTTGGAGAAACGTATGGGAAAAAACCATATCAAATAAAATTTAGCGACAAAACTGCTGTTTTGGGAATGCCCCAAGATAAAAAATGGGTGTTATTGGCAGAACTCAGTGATAAATCTCTAATCAGAAATAAAATTTCTAGGGATTTGAGTAGGTTCGGCGGGTTAGATTATACTCCAAGACTCGAGTTTGTAAATCTTATATTAAACGACGAACCTCAAGGAGTGTATTTACTTGGACAAAAGGTTGAAGAGTCTGATAACAGAGTAGCTATTGGAGATGATGGGTATTTAATTGAAATTGACAACTTTGACAGAATAGATTCTGATGATGTCTTTTTTACCTCCGATGCATTTACGTCTGTTTTTCCAACAAGTGTATTGAACATCAAAGAGCCTAACGTCGATGCAAATTCTCCAGAATATGACCTTATTAAAAATCACATAACGGCTTTTGAAGAAGCACTGTTTTCAAGTGAATTTACGAGCACAAGTGGATACCGCGCATTTATTGATGTAGATAGCTTTATAGCATGGTTTTTGGTTAATGAAATAGCCAAAACACAAGACGCAAAATGGTATTCTAGCATCTTTTTTAGTTATATCCCAGGAGGTAAAATAAAAATGGGGCCCGTGTGGGATTTTGATCTTTCTTATGGGAACGTTGACTATAGTGATGCCCAGAATGCTGAAGGATTTTGGGTTAAAGAAAATCCATGGATTAAACGCCTTTTTGAAGACCCTGTATTTGAGGAAGAGGTCCGTAAAAAGTATGATCAATATTACGCTAATCTTTCTAATATAATAAGTGATATTGATTGTTATGCCTCGTATTTAGAGACGTCTCAAGAACTGAATTATCAGATTTGGGAAACCCTTGGTGTTAAAGTGTGGCCAAATCCTGTTTGGTACGATACTTATCTAGAAGAAGTAGACCACCTCAAAGGTTGGATTTCAACTCGAATGGAGTGGTTAAACAATAACCTTTAAATCCTTTTTTTACAAAAAACCCCTCCGTAAAGAAGGGGTTCTCTTGGGTGGTCCCACCTGTCCTTAAAGCAGGGTTTTATATATACTGATAATCAATAAGTTATGTTTAGAGTGTGGTTCACAATGTGAACCATTTTGGTTTTCAGTGTGAACCAAATGTAAAATCAATAAAATCTTAAGTGATTTAGTAAAACCCTGGTTCAAGTCCCTTTGGGACCATAAGAACTAAGTATCTGAATTTTTTTTGTTTTTATGGGTTTCGAGTATTTCCAAAAGACGAAGTTTTGTGTCCTCATCATATCGTATTATCTCGTAGTTTATACCATTATCAAGACAATACTGTTTTTTGATTTTATCCCTTTTTTGGGTTTTCTTAAAACTCTTAATCCCACCAAAATGTTCAATAGGTTCGTAATGTTGAATACCGTTGTATTCTAATATGGTATTTATTGAAGGAATGAAAAAGTCATATCTATAATACATACTCAACTCGGGAAACTTTTTCTGGTGTACATATTCTATTTCTAGGTCTCTCAATAGAAACTCTATTTCTTTCTCTCCCCTTGAACTATTACAAACCGGACAACCACTTCCGTTTCTATGATTTTTAGGAGTTTGTTCAAATCTTCCATGTTTTTTACAAAACATCTCCATTGGGGTTTCCAATAAAGTATAAGTCTCAGGTGTGTATTCGTATTCGTCTTTATGAGTTTCTCTAAAAGATTTGAGGACTTCCTCCCATGGTGTGGTGAGAAACTCACTTATCCTTTCTCTACCACATTTTGGACATCCTTGACCATGTTTATGAGAAGTTACGTCTTGTACGAACTCACCATGTTTTGGACAATTTATCCGTAGTTTAGAAGAACTATTCTTGTAATCACCACTATTATATTCATATTGTTCCCCATGAGTTTCTCTAAATGATTTGAGTATCTCTTCCCACGGGATAGTTAGAACTTCACTTCTTACTTCCTCCCAACATTTTGGACAACCTGAACCATTATAATGACTGAAAGGGTTTTGTTCAAACTCACCATGAGTTGGACAAATGATTATCACATTTTCCCTTTGAGTTTTATACTGATGTACTTTGGAATAATCGTATTTATTCCCATGTGTTTTTCTAGACCTTTTTATGAACTCTGGGACTTTAACAACTAGTTTTTTACCTGACTTTTCATACCTACATTTTGGACACCCTTGTCCATCAATAAGGTCTATTGGACGGGGTTTCCATTTATGGTTGTGTATTTTACAAATCACCTCCATTTTTTTCCCTACTCCTCTGTAAGTATCAACTAAAAACTCAAAGACATCATCATGTTTGTCAAGTATTTTTTGTTCTACCTCTTCCCATTTGGATATGGGTTTGGTCTTATTCTTTCCACATTCTGGACAACCAGTACCACCCCAAACTTCTTTTGGTTGAGAAAGAAACTCTCCGTGAATTTTACAAATAAATATAGATTTGGAACGTTGAGTTGTATAAACAAACTTGGAAAGGTCATAAGTGTCCCCGTGAGTTTCTTTAATCCTCCTTATAACCTCTTCTTGTGTCAGTTTAACTCCCATGTACTTAAACTCTCATTTCAATTTACAAAATCCCAAAGTCCTCTCAAAACATAGAATTTGGTTCACATATTGGTTCACACTTAAGTTCCTGAAAAACAAAAACCCTCATAGTCAAAGACTTAGAGGGTTTAAGGGTGGTCCCACCTGGGCTCGAACCAGGGACCAACTGATTATGAGTCAGCTACTCTAACCAACTGAGCTATAGGACCCTTTGTAAGGCAAAAATAAGGAATAATCCCACTTTAATAATACACTATACAAAGTATTTATATCTTCGTAAAAATCTAATTCTATGTCGCGTTTTCTTCGGTTTTCATTTTTTGTAGGAATTACTCTTGGTGTAGCACAATTTCTTCTTGTAATCGGTTCTGGCTCTTATATAGCTGGAGCATTTTGGGGTGTTGTCCCTGTTTGGTTTTGGGCAACCTATCAAAAGCTACAACAAGACACCTCTGTGAGTGCATTAGAGGGATTTGCTTCTTATGGAATCGTAATCTATGGTGGGATAATGGCTCTTGTTACAGTCTTATTCCTTCTAGGAACCATTGGCTTCCTTCTTGCCGATCCCGAAATTATTCAAGCAGCACTGGAACAACAGCCTAATTTTGATGACATGACAGAACAAGAGCTCGAGGAAGTGAACAAGGTTGTCGAGTGGCTCCCCTCTTTGATGCCGCTGTTGACTTTAGCAGCGTTCCTTCAGGCCGTTTCCTACCTACGATATGGCGTAGCTGTTGTTAAAAACTACAGCCGCTAATCCTTTGTTTCTATAAAAGGGCGTTTTTCGTCAAAGATATACCGCAGCAATTCTTCAAGTGTTTGCGCTGCTTGTTGCATTTTTTCGGGAGTTAATTCATGATCTATTTGTGCTCTGACCGTGGCTTTTTCTCCAACATACAATACCCCTTTTTGATACTCTTTGAGCGCAATAATCCCAGCGTGCTTAGTGAATTTGTTTGGGTGCGTGCTGTTCCACAACAAGGCGTAAAGCAGCAATTGGCGGGTTTGACCGCTATCGGGATCTAAAGCAACCGAAGACCAGTCCATAATACCTAATTTTCCTTTTTTAACACTCCCTGTTTTGTAATCTAAAACGCGTAGCTTTCCATTGTAGGCGTCAATTCGGTCTACGGTTCCTTTGATTTTGATAGGTTCTTGTACAAAGTCATAAGTGCGCGTCATAGATAATTCTTGTTCCAATGCTATGAGCTCAATGATGTTCCCGTTTAAAATCTGCTCTTTTTCTTCACGAATGATATTTTGTATGTTGCGTTTAATCGCTGCGACAGCCAAAATATTTTTGCCTGAAATGCCACTGGGAAAAATCCGCAAAACTATTTTGTCTGTAACCGAATCTGTGTTGGAAATCATCTGTTTACAATCGGCTACAGAAAGGGTTTTCCCAATATAAGGTGTATATAGCGCCTCAAGAATATTATGAACTAAGGTTCCGTAAGTTCTATGCGAAAAAAACTCTTCCAATTCATCCTCATCCTTAAGTTCGAGTAAGTAACGTTTATAAAACGCATATGAATCTTTTACATAAAGATTTAATGCCGATGGAGAAAATCCTTTTTCGCACAAGGCTATAAGCTTTTGCATAGCGGCCTTTGTTTTTGGTGCTGTCTTTGGCGCGTTTTCTGGGGGAATAAATACCGCTTCTTGGATATACTCAGCCCAAGTATGAGTCGATGGGCGCTCAAACTCCCACTGCCGAACAAACCTGCTGGGCTCTCCTACTTGTATGCCGTCTGTGGTGCCGTTGTAAAGCAACACCACATCTTTGACGCGATACATAAGCCTATAAAAGTGATAGGTAAAAATAGCATCTTGCTCCTCTTGAGTTGGAAGTCCAAATTCTTTTTTCACATCATATGGAATCCAGGAAGAAGACGTTCCCTGAGCAGGCAAAATTCCTTCATTAACTCCTGCAATCAATACACGATCAAAGTCTATCGCTCGTGTTTCTAAAACACCCATAATCTGAAGGCCCCGCAGTGGTGCTCCAACAAAATCCAGCTTTTGTCCGGCGATTAATTGTCTATATAAACTTTGTAAAAGGGGGAAAGAAGAGGGCTTTCCCAAATCTTTTAATATGTCTTTTGTTTGAGAAAAGAGCTCTAGGAGTTTCTCTACGGTTATGGAATATACATGAACTAGCGGTTTTGTTTGTTGGGTGTCATAAAACATGCGTAAAAGGGCTATAAGAGCGTCTATCCATTGCTCGGGTGTACGGTCTTCTTCAGCAAAAAGGTAACGCGCTGGAATTCGAACAGGCTTGGGTGCTGTTTCTAAAATATATTCCGTGGTCAAATAGCTTCTGTGCTGTTTTTTAGCTCGATTTAAAAGAGTTGTACAAAACGTTGGGTCTAAAGAGGCAAACAGCGCCTGAGTTTCAGGCAAAGACATGAGCGTTTCAAGATCCGCGTAATAATAACCATGGCTTGTTCTTCTTAACTCCATTTTCATAAAAGCAGATACAAACAGTGATAACGGATGTAGTTCTAAAGGGAATCCCATTGTTATGTTGAGTTCGTCAATATTGTTTGGTAGCGCATACAATAGCGGAAGCAATAACGATTCATCTGCTAAAACCACCGCTGTATTTGACCAATCATCAGAACGATTCATTGCGGCTAATAACGCTCCCAATTGCTTGGCTTGACCTACTTGTTGCTGTACTTCTATTACTTGTATTTTTTTGGGTTGTTGGAATGCGTCATGAGCTTGTTCAAAAGGATTTTTTCTGTAATAAGGCCATTCGGAAATATACTTTCTAATAAATAATCCTGCTTGGTGCGCCCTTTTGTCAAGCATCTGCTTATCAATATCCCAAAAAATTTGCGCCTTGCCCTGCGCCAACAACTCTTGAACAATCTTTTCTTCGCTAGGACTTAAAGCGTTAAAACCGCAGAATATAAATTGAGTGGCTTTTTTATGGTCAATAAAATTCTCTAAAAGTTCTGTTGCTGCCCTGTAACACATTCCTATAGAAGCACTTCCATTGAGTTCTAACTGGGCTGAAAAGCCCTGATACATTTGAGGAAGTTGTTCCCAAAAAGCAGTATAGTTTTGTATAATTTTGTCCTCCTCTTTTCCCCATGAACGCATTTTGTGTAATGACTTGAGGTAATAAAAGAACGCCTCGCGATCTAAAAGATATTGATCCATGGTATTAATATCTTTTAGTAATGTCGAGGACCACCCTAAAAAGGTTTCGAATGAGTCTGGGTTTTTTGTGTTTAACGTAGCACAATAGCTTTTGTATAATGCTTGTTGTTGCTGTAATTCATTTGCAGGGGTACGTGCGCTGATAGAGGAGACGAAATCGTCAATACTCATCATTTCGGGTAAAATCTGAGGACCCTCAAATGCCTGAGCTAGTTCTTGCTGTAAAAACAAACATGCGCGCTTGTTGGGCAAGACAAAGCATAGGTTTTCCCAATTAAGGTTTTGGGCTTTAAGCTGTTGAACAACACTTCCTAAAAAAGAAATTGGCATACCCTAAAATAAAAAAACGCGGTGAAATCACCGCGTTTTGTTGTTCTTTATTTCGGATGTAAAATTAGTCCACTACTTTGAACTCCACTCTACGGTTAATAGCACGGCCTTCAGCTGTTGCGTTACTTGCTTTTGGCATTGCTTCTCCAAATGCTTTTGTGCTTAAACGATTTTCGTCAATACCTAGATTAACTAAGTAGTCTTTAATAGATTTCGATCTGTTCTTAGAAAGAGGGTTGTTATATGATTCTTCACCCGTATTATCGGCATGACCTTCAATGCTAATGCTAGCGTCGTTGTTTGCCAATAAAACCTTAAGAACCGTTGATAATCGTTGTACATCTTGAGAATCTATGTTGTACTTCTCTAAATCAAAATTGATGTCATAATCTGCTAGCATAGAAAGAGGATACTCTGGACATCCATTGTTAGAGGCTGGTCCGGCTACTGCAGGACATTCGTCATCTTTGTCTGCTACACCATCTCCGTCTGCATCTGGACAACCATTCATTTCTTTACTTCCAGCAGCATTAGGGCATGCATCTTGAGCATCTGTAATCCCATCACCATCTGCATCTGGACAGCCGTTCAATGAGGCTATTCCTACAACGTTCGGACAAGCGTCGTCTGAATCTTTAATGCCATCGCCGTCTGCATCTGGACAACCATTAAGTGATGCCAAACCAGCAGTTAATGGGCAATCGTCATCGCTATTTCTGATGCCGTCTCCATCGTCATCTGGACAGCCATTAAGGCTTTCAAGACCAGGAACTTCAGGACATGCATCTACGCTATCTTTAACGCCATCACGGTCTGTGTCTCCATCGCCAAAAGCAAAAGACAATCCAGCGGTGTGTTGAAAGTGGCTTTCTCCACCATCATCATTTCCTAAAAGACCATCTAACTCTCTTGAGTAAATCTTATATGTTGTTTTCAATGACAATGCCAATGCGTCGCTAAACCAATAGTTTAAACCAGCACCCGCATATGTGATAAAGTAATCGTCGCTTGATGGAGAAATTCCGCTTACGCCGCCTGTTATACCAACACCTGCGCGTAGTGATGGTTCAAATTTGCCAAAGTCTGCTAGGCTTGAGCCAGAAAGAGATGTTCCCAAATCAAAACTATAATAAAGATCATTAGATCCTGATTCACGCACTAAATCGTGAATTGACCCCGCCAAGTCAACAGAAAAACCTCCTCCTATATAGCGAGATACTTCAAGGTATGAGAAACTTGATGAAATATGGGTTTCATTGTCTACTCCTTGTCCTTCTAAAAGTAAGTTAACTGCGTTAGTTCCAAGGGTCAACTTCCAAGGATTAGCATCGTTTTGAGCCATAACACTAGTTGAAAATATTGCTAGTGTAAGTATGGTAAATAAATAATTTTTCATTTTTGCTTTAATTATTAGTACTGCAAAATTACTAAAAAACGCGGTGAAATCACCGCGTTTTTAATAATATTACCTAAAGTAGCTCCTAGCGCACTACTTTAATTTCTACCCTTCGGTTTTCTGCGCGGCCTTGTTTCGTGGCGTTGCTTGCCTTAGGTGATGATTCTCCAAATGCTCTTGTGCTTAACCTATTGGCACTAACTCCAGCATTTGTTAAATGATTTCTAACAAAGTTTGCTCTCTTTTGTGATAGTACTTTGTTATACGCTTCAGAGCCAGTGCTGTCTGTGTGCCCCTGAATGCTTACGTCGACATGAGGATTCGCTAATAAGACCGCCCGAAAGACCAACTCCAAAGCGTAGACTAGGCTCTAGTTTCCCCAAATCAATGATTTTGTTTGCAGAAAGCGATGCGCCTAAATCAACTCCGTAGTACAAATCTTCTCTACCAGAGCTGCGATCAAGGCTGTTTAGTGTTCCGGCCAAATCTACAGAAAAACCGCCGCCAACATATCTAGAAATCTCTAAATAAGAGAAATTGGGAGAAATTTGTGTGTCAATGTCTAATCCGCTTGAGCCTACTGGGTCAACTTGAACAGCGTTAGTTCCCACAGTAAGCTTCCAAAGGTTATTCTCGTTTTACGAAAAAGAAGTTGTTAAAATGCTATGCAAAATAGCACCATAAATACATGGTATTTCATAATAAGTAGGTTAATGATTTCGTACAAATCTACTAAACTTCTTTTAAAACAAGGGCTTTTTCTGTATAAACAAGAATTTTTTGTTTAATGTTTATTGAACTTTCTTGAAGAACATTGGCGTATTCGGCTATTTGGTCAGCATGACTTTTCTTAAATGCGCCTGTTTTATAATCCAAAATTAAGCCTTCATTGTTTGCTGTAACCACAAATCGATCTGGGCGGATAATCTCTCCGGATGCCGACAATAAAGCACGTTCACAATAAACAGCATTAGCTGGATTAAAATATTCGCATAAATCCTGGTGTTGAACAATTCCACACACTTGTTTTACCAGAACTTCAAACTTTTTTTGACTCAAAATTTCTTTCGCCTTTGATTTTGAAATTGCATAATCAATGTCTTGAGGAACAATAATATCTGCCATAATTTGATGAAACAAAATGCCATATTTTGCTTCCTCTGATTTTACAGACGAGTTAACCGTTGACGATAAAATGTGGTTAATATTCAACTGCCAATCGGGTGTAATCACCTTTTTTAAGGCATTTTTTCTGCTGGGGATTTTTCTTTTCCCGACACTTACTTCTTTGTCTTGTAGGTCTGGGAAAACATAAGAAAAAATAGTGGCTAAATCTTTAGGGTTGTTGTTAGGCTTGGCCTTTTTTGTGAGTACGTGCAACTCATTAATGGGGCGGGTCATTCCCACATAAAGTGTGTTTAAGGTGTCCATTACGGCAGAAGCATATTGCGAGTTATATGTTTCTTTGGCACCTTCGCCCAACTCTGTTAAACTTTTTGAAACCGGCAGAAGCATTTCCTTGAACGGGCTATACTCTTTCTGGGGGAGTGAATACCATGCGTATTTTTTGTTTCCGTCCATCCAAGCGCCATCAGAAAAAGGAAGAATTACCACCGGAAATGCAAGCCCTTTTGCTTTATGAAGTGTCATAATTTTAATGGCATCTCTATCCTCTGGGGGCCTTACGGCCCATTTGGATTTGTGTTGATTCCATTGCGCTAAAACTTGTGTTGTTGTTGCCTCTTTTTTTGCCTCTAGTTTTGCTATTTCATCTAAAAATGCCTGAAGGTGAGCCGTGAGCTTTTGCGTCAACGAAAATGCCCAAACGGCATATTCGAGTGCCGCGTAAACCGTAAGATTTTGAAATACAGAAAAATCAAATTTTTGATCTGTAAGTTGTGCAAGAACTTCTTTAAACGGTTTTTGTTGTTGCTTTTGTGTCCAGGTAAATGGGTCGGGTTGCTCAAGGGCAAATCTTTCCAAGACCGAGTATTGACTCATCGCGCTCTTTGGCTCTAACCGGAGTTTAACAAGGTGCATTAAAAATTGCACTTCTGGGCTTTGCTGTATTCGTAACGATTCCGAGGAGGTGATTGGGTGTCCTGCTTCGGTTAATGCTTTAGCAATTTGAACTCCTTGTTCGTTTTTTCTAACCAGTACACAAATGTCTTTGCGACTGTATTTTTGACTTAAACAATCCTCTACTAGTGCAATGACGGCCGCTTGATAAGCCTTGCATTCTTCTTCTTTATTTCCTCCTTCAATGGCTCTAACTGTCACATATCCGCCTTCTTTGGCATTTGCTTCTTGGCAACAGGTGTCGCTATACAGTTTCTGTTGAGCTTTTTGGGGTAAGAATTGTGCTACCTTTGTAAAAAAAGTGTTGTTGAATGACACAATTGTAGCACCGCTGCGATAGTTCTTGGGAAGGTTTTCAACTACAGGATCAACCGAAAAGGGCGTTTCTTTATTGACAAGCCTCATGAACTGTTCTGGATTTCCTCCTCTCCACCGATATATAGATTGTTTGGCATCGCCAACCAAAACAAGAGAGCCTTGGCGTTGATCGTCTTCTAACGCATGTGAAAATAATGGATTGAGATTTTGCCATTGTAAAATAGATGTATCTTGAAATTCATCCACAAAAAAGTGTTGGTATTTAACGCCAAGGCGTTCATAAATAAACGGAGTAGATGTGTCTTTTATGTTGTCTGCAATGTGTTTGTTAAAAAACCCCAGCAGCCTAGTGTTTCTTTCTTTTTGTAAGGCGTTTACTTCTTTTCCTATATGTTGCATTAATGATAACGGAACTATGTTTTTACGAAGGAGTGCTAACAACATAAATTTAGGCCATAGACGATTGTATTCGCCCAGTAAGGCCGCAATATCGTCTCTTACAGGATCTAACAATATTTCGTGCTTTTTATCAGCTGCTTTTAAAAAAACCTTTTTCGACAATGCCTTTTGAATTGTTTTATTTAAAGGGGTATTGAGCCCCTCTTCTTTTTTCAATGCAAGTAATATTTTCGGCAAGTTGCTGTTTGGAAACATGGCGTAGTCCACGCCGGCAGTGTCTAAAAACTCTAAAATTGTTTCTGCTTTTAGCTTAAAAAATGATGAAATGGTGCCTTGCTGAGATGCCACTTTTTTATCTAACGCCCCAAAAGCATCCATAGGAATGCCTACAAGCTTGGAGAGTGGCTGCATATGGTTTTCATTGACAAACATCTGTGCAATGTTGCTTACTTCGTGTGTAACATCCCACGATTTTAACGCGTCAGCTTTTTGCAACACATAGTCAACAAGGGTTTTGGTGAGTTCTTCTTCATGGCCCGCTTTATTTAAAACTCTTGTCACGACCTCATCCATAAATGCATCACTGTCGAGAACTACTTCAAATCGCGTGTTTATTCCAAAGTCTCTGGCAAATGTTCGAATTATTTGATGTGTAAGACGGTCAATTGTAAAGACGTTAAATTGTCCAAAATGATGTAAAATATATTCGTAGGATTTTAATGAGCGGAGATGTAACTCTTGGTTTGAAATGCCACAACGAGATGCAATCTGCAAAAACATTTCGTTTTGTGTTGCCGCCTGAAAGTCTTTGGAAAAAAGATCTAATTGATGTAAAATACGATTCTTCATCTCTTGGGCTGCCTTGTTTGTAAAGGTAATCGCAAGCAATCGTTGTACTTGATTCGGGTGCGGACTGTTCAACAATCGGTATAGATAAGACTGAACAAGCGTATGCGTCTTACCTGCCCCGGCAGAGGCGTTGTAAATGGTAAAGCAAGACGGTGTGTTCTTGGGCAAAGCGTCAGAATTAAGTCTATATTAAATATAATAATATATGACTAAATTTGTAAAAATTAAAAACGAAAAAATGGCTTTTGAACTTCCTTCTTTACCTTATGCTGCCAATGCGCTTGAACCGCACATTGATGCACGCACCATGGAAATCCACCATGGAAAACACCATAATGGATACACAACAAAATTAAATGCTGCTGTTGAAGGCACTCCGCTTGAGGGGAAAACTATCGAAGATATCTTAGCAGACCTAGATTTAAGCAATGCTGCTGTTCGAAATAATGGCGGCGGTTATTACAACCATTGTTTGTTTTGGGAAATCATGGGCCCAGATGCAGGCGAAATGTCTGCTGAGCTAAATACTGCTATTAATGCTGCTTTTGGGTCGCTTGATGGATTTAAAGATGCTTTCTCTAACGCTGCTGCTACTCAATTTGGGTCGGGATGGGCATGGTTGTGCG
This sequence comes from Flavobacteriaceae bacterium, assembly GCA_038124405.1. Classification (GTDB taxonomy): domain Bacteria; phylum Bacteroidota; class Bacteroidia; order Flavobacteriales; family Flavobacteriaceae; genus UBA7446. Next base: position 21,944 of record JAYPBW010000004.1, read on the forward strand.
TTCATGCCGATGGCGGCCTTGAAGTGTGTGCCACGCCAAATCAAGACAATCCTTTAATGAAAAGCGTCGGCTGCGGCGGAACACCTATACTAGGATTAGATGTTTGGGAGCATGCATATTACCTTAATTATGAAAATCGACGGCCAGACTATATTGCTGCTTTTTTCAATGTAGTAAATTGGTCTGAGGTGAGTAAACGCTACGCATCTCGCTAATAATCAGGGTGTTTTAAAAAATAAAGGAGGGCTTTTCGCCCTCTTTTTTTTGTGTAAAATAAAAAAGGTGGAAAGTATCCACCTTTTTTGCCCCAAATCTTACCATGAACTTAACCTACTTATGTTATGGCATTGCTAATATACGAACTCTTACTACATTTCAAAGCAAAAAATGAAAAAAACGTGTTTTTTTATTTAAATTTAATACGCTCTTTCCTTTTTTCCTTCGTAGAAATTGATGTAAGCTCTATTTACAACTTTATTTCCTCCAGGTGTTGGATAGTTCCCAGTAAAGTACCAGTCGCCTGTGTTGTGAGGGCAGGCTTTATGTAGGTTTTGCACCGATTGAAAAATGACGTCTACCTCCGCATGAATGTCTTCCGTGCGCAACATAGCGGCTATTTTTTGTGAAATTTCATCATCAGAAAACTGGTCGTAAAGTGGCTTTACGTGATTTTTAATCTCACACTTATCCTTGTGCATGTCTGCTTTCGCTTTTTCGTAAACTTCTTTTAATTGATGGGTCTTTTTGTGATCTTCAAGCAGAGACAACATCGCTCTAAACGCAATCAAGTCTTCGAGCCGTGCCATATCAATTCCGTAACAATCTGGATATCGGATTTGTGGCGCACTAGAAACTACTGTGATTTTTTTCGGGCGTAAGCGATCTAAAATTCGCAAAATGCTTTTTTGAAGTGTCGTTCCGCGTACAATACTGTCGTCAACAATGACTAGGTTGTCTTTGGGCTCTACAGATCCGTAGGTTATGTCATACACATGTGCTACCAAATCGTCCCGGCTACTGTCTTCGGTGATAAAGGTGCGTAGCTTAACATCCTTGATCGTAACTTTTTCAATTCTTGGTCTTGGAGACAATAATGTTTTCAGCCTTTCAGCCGAAAGGTTTGGCTCCTTTAAAATGGCTTCCTCAGATTGTTCCAACATCACATCTTGAACTCGTTGCACTAGCCCATAAAAAGACGTTTCGGCGGTATTTGGAATGTACGAAAATACGGTGTTTTGTAAGTCGCCATTCACAGACTCACATATCTTAGGAAATAATAATCGCCCTAATGCCTTACGTTCCTTGTAAATGTCTGCGTCATTCCCTCTAGAAAAATAAATGCGTTCAAAAGAGCATGCCCGTCGTTCTGTTGGAGGGTTGATTTCTTCGTGGATAACCGCTCCAGATTTCTTTATTATAATTGCATTCCCTGGCTGTACCTCTTGAACGGCTTCGCCGGGCACGTTAAAAACAGTTTGAATGGCTGGACGCTCAGAAGCAACCACCACCACTTCGTCGTCTTTGTAATAAAACGCTGGACGAATTCCCGCAGGATCACGAAAAACAAATGAGTCGCCGTGACCTAACATTCCTCCTATTACATATCCGCCGTCCCAATTTTTAGAGGCTTTGCGTAAAATTTTTGCAATATTTAAGCGGCTTGCAATTTCTGGGGAAGCAGCCTGTTTGTCATATCCTTCGGCTTTTAATTTTTTGTACAGCTTCGATACAGAATCGTCTAAAAAATGTCCGATTTTTTCCATTACCGTGATGGTGTCTGCTTTTTCTTTTGGATGCTGGCCCAATGCAACTAAATTATCAAAAAGTTCGTTGACGTTGGTTAGGTTGAAATTTCCTGCGACGATAAGATTACGATGCATCCAATTGTTTTGACGCAAAAATGGATGAACACTTTCGATAGTGTTTTTACCAAATGTCCCATACCTTAGGTGTCCCAACATTACTTCGCCCACATACGGAAAGACGGTTTTTAACTGATCCGATGATTCGGGGAGGCTAGTTAAAGACTGCTCTACGCCATTAATACGCTCATTAATTTTAGCGAATATTTCTTTTATGGGCTGTGGGTCTGAGGAACGGACCCTGCTCATAAACCGTTCTCCTGGTGCCATGTCTAGTTTGATGCTGGCAAACCCAGCGCCATCTTGACCTCGGTTATGTTGCTTTTCAAGCATCAAATACATTTTCTGAAGGCCATAGAACGAACTTCCGTATTTTTCTTTATAATATTCAAGGGGTTTGAGTAGCCTCACTAGGGCTATTCCGCATTCATGCTTGATGGCATCACTCATTGCACAAAACTAACTAAAATTCCTGGTAATTGTACTCACTTTTCTTCAATGCTTCTCAAGCGTTCTAATTTTTGCAATTGTGTCAAAAAATCTTGTTTTGTTGCTTGTACCAAGCCATCAGTTCCCATGGCTCCAACACAAAGCGATGCGGCAGCAGTTCCGTACAAAATTCCTTCTTTAATGGCCTTAGGATCCATTCGCTGTTCGGCAGCCAGGTATCCCGACAGGCCTCCTGCAAAGCTATCGCCTGCGCCTGTTGGGTCAACAACTTTTTCTAGTGGTAGCGCAGGGGCAAAAAACGGCTCATCCTGATAAAACAACAGTGCGCCATGCTCTCCTTTTTTTATAATTACATATTTAGGTCCCATTTGATGTATCGCTCTTGCCGCACTGACTACGTTCGATTCTCCGCTTAATTGCAGTGCCTCTTCATCATTAATGGTTATCACGTCTACGCGCTTAACAACTTCAATTAGTATGGCGAATTGAGAGTCCATCCAAAAGTTCATCGTATCTAAAAGAATAATCCTATTCGGTTTTGGAAATAGTTTGTCTAGTACTTTTTGTTGCTCATTAGTGTCTAGGTTTCCAAGCATAACTTCGGTTGCGTTTTGATAATTTTTGGGAACTATCGGGTTAAACGCCGCTAATACGTTGAGTTGGGTGTCAAGAGTGTCGCGCTTATTCATGTCGTCGTGATACTTCCCCTTCCAATAAAAAGATTTTCCTCCTTTTACCTGCTCTACTCCCTTGATGTCAACTCTCCTTTCTGTTAACAAGGAAAGGTGCTCCGAAGGAAAGTCTTCGCCAATTACAGAAACTGCTGCAATATCGGCGTTTGCGTACGAAGCCGCAAGACCAATATATGTGGCTGCTCCACCTAAAACTTTACCCGATTTGGATGTTGGTGTGATAATTTCATCAAAGGCCATAGTGCCAACTATGACTAACTTATTATTGCTCATGCTTTTTGTGCTTATATCCAATGTCTTTCTGTTTTTCTTTTAATTTAGATGCGGCAACTGCCAGTGCGTCACAGCGCTCGTTTTGCGGATGCTGATTATGGCCTTTAATCCATGTGATTTTTACCTCATGTTTTTTGTAGACTTCAAGAAACCGAAGCCACAAATCTTCATTTTTTTGCTTCTTAAATCCTTCTCTTTTCCACCTAAGCACCCATTTCTTTTCAACTGCATCACAAACGTACTTAGAATCCGTGAATACCGTTACATCTAAAGGGGCTTCCTTAAGAAGCTCTAATCCAACAATAACCGCCAATAGTTCCATTCGATTATTAGTAGTGTACTCAAAACCCTCTGCATGTTCTTTTTTGTGTATTGTTCCTGGCACCTCTAATATGAGTCCGTATCCTCCAGGACCAGGATTTCCTCTAGCAGCTCCATCAGTGTAAAGATGAACTTGTTTCATTTGGCTTGCAAAAGTTGATGTATTTGAGCTGCAAAATGCTTATGCTCTAGCGCATGTGTTTTTCGAGCAACATCATCAATACTGTCTGTAGACAAAACTGCTGTTTTTGCCTGAAAAAGGATTGCTCCCTGGTCGTAATGCTGATTCACATAATGTATGGTAATCCCTGTTTCGGTCTCTTTATTGGCCAAGATTGCATTAAAAACATGGGTGCCATACATCCCTTTTCCCCCATACTTAGGCAAGAGTGAGGGGTGAATGTTAATTATTCTGTTTGGGAATAGGTCAATAAAAGAGGGTGGCATTTTCCATAAAAACCCTGCTAAAACTATAAGGTCTGGGGCTTGATGTTGAAGTTCAGTTAGTACCTCTTTCTCAAACTCGTTTCGATTAAACACACGAGTTTTTACACCGAAAGCGGATGCTCGATTAATAACCCCTGCTTTTAGGTTATTCGTGTAAACCCGAGCAACCGTGACGTCGTCAACCTCGGAAAAATAGGAAATGATTTTTTCGGCATTTGTTCCTGAGCCCGAGGCGAAAACAATTACTGATTTCAAGATGATTTAATTTTTTTACAAAATTACACATTTAAAATCGCTTTTGTTTAACCATGTTGAGACGTAAAATTTTCAAATAAAAATGCGTGTGCATTAAAGTTTTTCTATTTTTGTCCGAAATATTAAAACCAAAATTATGTCTGATATTGCATCACGTGTAAAAGCCATTATTGTAGATAAACTAGGTGTTGACGAAAATGAAGTAGTTGCTGAAGCTAGCTTTACTAACGATTTGGGCGCAGACTCATTAGATACGGTAGAACTCATTATGGAGTTCGAAAAGGAGTTTGATATTCAAATTCCTGATGATCAAGCAGAAAACATTGCAACTGTTGGTCAAGCTATTCAGTATATCGAAGGAAACAAATAATCATTTTTCATGCTTAGGCGACGTGTTGTCGTTACTGGAATTGGAGCTTTAACCCCGATTGGGAACACCCAAGAAGCGTACTGGAATGCGCTTGTTGGTGGGACTAGTGGGGCAGCTCCCATAACCTATTTCGACGCTTCTAAATTTAAAACGCAATTTGCTTGTGAGGTGAAAGGTTTCGATCCTCTTACGCATTTTGATAGAAAAG
>JAYPBW010000004.1:26831-29065 GCA_038124405.1 Flavobacteriaceae bacterium
CTGCCGATGAGGCTGTTCTTGACGCCAATCTTAATCTTGAAGAGATAGACAGGTCTAAAGTTGGCGTAATTTGGGGGTCTGGAATTGGCGGTTTAGAAACCTTTCAAAATGAAGTGCTAAATTTCGCAGATGGAGATGGCACCCCTCGATTTAATCCGTTCTTTATTCCGAAGATGATTGCCGACATTGCGCCGGGAATGATTTCTATCAAATATGGATTTCGCGGGCCCAATTTTGCAACGGTTTCGGCTTGTGCTTCTTCTGCAAACGCTATTATAGATGCGCTTAACTATATTCGTTTGGGCTATGCCGACGTAATGGTTACAGGGGGCTCAGAAGCTGGAGTTACCAAAGCAAGTATTGGCGGGTTTAATGCACTGCATGCGCTTTCTACTAGAAATGATGATCCTGCCTCTGCTTCAAGACCCTTTGACAAGGACCGCGATGGCTTTGTAATGGGAGAAGGGGCTGGCGCATTGGTTTTAGAAAGCTTAGAACATGCTCAGGCACGAGGCGCAACAATTTATGCCGAGCTTGCTGGTGGCGGTTTGTCTGCAGATGCACACCACATTACTGCACCACACCCAGAAGGGATTGGGGCTACTAGTGTGATGAAAAACTGTTTGGCTGATGCCGGTGTAAGTGTTTCTGATGTTGATGCAATTAATATGCACGGAACATCAACTCCCCTTGGGGATGTTGCTGAAACAAAAGCTTTGAAAGAAGTTTTTGGAGAACACCTGTATTCCATGAATATTAACTCAACAAAGTCTATGACAGGACACTTGCTTGGCGCTGCAGGAGCAGTAGAGGCTATCGCCTCTATTTTGAGTATTAAGCATGGTGTTGTGCCTCCAACAATAAACCACAACACGCCTGACGAGAATATTGACTCCAAAATAAACTTCACTTTTAATAAGGCCCAAAAAAGAGAGGTGTCTATGGCCATGAGTAATACTTTTGGTTTTGGCGGACACAATGCCTGCGTGTTGTTTGCAAAAATGGATTGACATGAAGCTACATCGGTTTTTGCGTAAAAATCGCACGAATAAGCAAGAACCATTGTTTCAGGTAGTCAAAGAAATTACGGGTGTTTTTCCTAGAGATTTGTCGCTTTACAACCGTGTTTTTACTCATACCTCTATGGAGGAAACAGATATCAACGGAAAAAAGATTAACTACGAGAGGCTTGAGTTTTTAGGAGATGCTGTCTTGAACACCATCGTTGCAGCGCATTTGTTTAAAGAACTTCCTCAAAACAGTGAAGGGTCGTTAACGCTAATGCGATCCAAAATTGTTCGCCGTGAATTCTTAAATCAAATTGGGGAGCGACTTGAGCTCATTCGTCATTTAGCTTCAAACGTGCCAAAAAAAAATTACGGCGCTGATGTGCATGGGAATTTATTTGAAGCGCTTGTTGGCGCTGTTTATTTAGATAGAGGATATGATGTTTGCTCGAGTTTTGTACACGTGTGCATGATTACGCCTTACGTAGATTTAACTAAACTTCACAACAAGGTGTTAAGCTACAAGAGCCTTTTGGTAGACTGGTTTCAAAAAAGCCGATTGCATTACAAATTTGATGTGTCTAAAGACGATGGCGCTGAAGAAGTAAATTATTACAAAGCAAAGCTTTGGTTAAACAACAAAGCGGTTGCGTCTGCGCGTGCCACAAACAAAAAAAAGGCGGTTGAAAAGGTGTCCAAACGTGCTTATTTTCAGTTTCAACACCGAATTAAATCGATTCAAAGTAGACACTAAGTATATATGATCGCATCAAAAACAACTCCTCTTTTCTGTTTTTCTGCCTTATCTTAGCAAAAGGCAACACTTATGGTAACGCACAAGCTACATTTCCAACCTGAAGTACATGACCAAGACGTTGTTTGTGTAAATACCGTATTGCCTGCCTACATGTTTGTATTTGAGCTTAACAAAGCATTGGGAATTGCTCTATTTCGTTGTCGAGAAGACATAGCCATCACGGACTCCAAGCAATCCTTTGCGCTTTATGAATATCATTCTTCATTAATGCAAAAAACATGGCGTGTGGTTGAAAACCGATTCACTGCTGCAGGCCTTGGTGCCAAAGATTCGCTTTTTGCGCAAACCGAAAGGCGTTTTTTTTTGTTTCCTGAATTACAACAAACAGATCTTTTAGTGTGCGTTAATGGGCTGACTAACTCTGCATTAAAAAAAATTAAAAACATCGGGCAAGTTTCTTCGTGCTATCG
>JAYPBW010000004.1:29075-39693 GCA_038124405.1 Flavobacteriaceae bacterium
AACAGTTAACTTTTTAACATGCAAAAAATAAAAAAAACAAAGATCGTCGCGACTCTCGGTCCTGCTTCCTCAAGCAAAGAAATTATCAAAGAAATGATGAAAAGCGGGGTCAACGTGTTTCGAATTAACTTTTCTCACGCAGACTATGATGATGTATTAGAGCGAATTCGAATGATTCGAGAATTAAATAAAGAGCTCGGATTTCACGTAGGTATTTTAGCTGATTTACAAGGGCCAAAGCTTCGCGTGGGGAAAATGACCCTTGGCACTGTGGTTGAAAAAGGTCAAACTGTCCGATTTACAACAAATGAAGTGGCTGAGGGAACCGCTGATGCCATTTATATGAACTACAGCCAGTTTCCAAAAGATGTAAGTGCCGGTGAACGCATCCTTCTTGACGACGGCAAGCTCATTTTTGAGGTGTTAGAAACAGACCTAAAATCTAGTGTTGCTGCGTGTGTAATTCAGGGCGGCGAGCTTAAATCTAACAAAGGTGTAAATCTTCCAAACACCAAAATATCACTACCTGCGCTAACCAAAAAGGACATTAAAGATGCATTGTTTGCAATAAAGCAAAATGTAGATTGGATTGCTCTTTCTTTTGTTCGCCACAAGCAAGATATTGAGGATTTACGCGCTTTAATAATAGAGCACGGAGAGTACAATATTCCTATCATTTCTAAAATTGAAAAACCTGAAGCGCTTGTCAATATTGAAGAAATTGTTCGTTCTAGTGATGGCATAATGGTGGCCAGAGGCGATTTGGGCGTTGAAGTCCCAGCCGAAGAAGTTCCTTTGGTGCAAAAAGAATTGGTGCAACATGCAAAAATGGCGCGCATTCCTGTAATCGTTGCCACTCAAATGATGGAGTCTATGATTGACGGTTTAACCCCCACACGCGCCGAAGTTAATGATGTTGCAAATTCTGTTATGGATGGCGCAGACGCCGTCATGCTTTCTGGCGAAACTTCTGTTGGGAAATACCCCGTTGAGGTAATCCAAACGATGCGGAAAATTGTGGTTAGCGTAGAGAACTCGCCACATATTCAAGTTCCACTTGGTGCACCACAAAACAAAAACGATCGTTTTATTACGAAGTCGGTTTGCTACCACGCTGCAATAATGGCCAATGAAATAGAACCTAAAGCCATTTGCACCTTAACCAACAGTGGGTACACAGCCTACCAAATTTCTGCTTGGCGTCCCAAAGCTTCTATTTTGGTGTTTACATCAAATGCGCGAATTCTAGCACAACTTAACTTGCTTTGGGGTGTTAAAGGAGCTTTGTATGAAGGTGATGGTTCAACTGACGACACCGTAAAGGAGGTAAATCAAGTTGCTAAAGAAAAGGGGTATGTAGAAGAGGGTGATTTATTAATTAACCTTGTTGCAATGCCTGTAGCAGAGCGCGGCATGGTAAACACTCTTCGTGTTTCTGGAGTTTAAAACTTAAAGCGCAACTGCTCCTCTATTGGGTCTTGTTGTTTTTCAGACTTAAAGTTTGACAGCGATATCCCCAATAACCGAACCGAGTCTTGCATTTTTTCTTGATAGAGTAATTTTTTAGCCTCTTCAAGCACAAGGCTTGCGTCGGAAATGTAAAATGGCAATGTTTTGCTTCGAGTTTGAATCGCAAAATCTGAATATTTAATTTTGAGTGTCACCGTTTTGCCTGCTATCTTTTTTTTACCCATACGCTTCTGTAAAGCAGCTACAATGTCCGCTAGACGTTCTTCCATATAAATTTCGCTTGATATGTTTTTAGAGAAAGTACGCTCTGCGCCTACGGATTTCGCTATGCGAGTAGGTTTCACTTCACTTGTGTGAATTCCACGCACTACATGATAATAGTAGCCGCCAGACTTGCCAAATTTTTCGATGAGTTCCTCATGAGTACGTGTTTTTAAATCCGCCCCCGTATAAATGCCGAGCTTGTACATTTTGTCTGCTGTAACCTTTCCTATACCATGAAATTTTCGAATATCTAGGGCTTCTAAAAACGCTTGAACCTCCTCGGGAGGGATCGTTTTTTGCCCATTCGGTTTGTTGTAGTCGCTAGCCACCTTGGCTAAAAACTTATTGATAGAAATTCCAGCCGAAGCCGTTAGGTTGGTTTTTGCTTGAATTTTATCTCTTATTTCTGTCGCTATTTGTGTTGCGGAAACCATTCCTTTTTTGTTTTGAGTAACGTCTAAATACGCCTCATCTAGTGAAAGGGGCTCTACTAAATCTGTATATTCATGAAAAATTTCGCGAATTTGACTTGATACTTCACGATAACGGGCTCCGTTAGAAGGCACAAAAATGAGGTCTGGGCATAGCTTTTTGGCTTGCCGCCCCGACATAGCGCTTCGTACTCCAAAGGGGCGCGCTTCATAGCTTGCTGCTGCCACAACCCCTCGTTCAGAGCCTCCGCCCACGGCAATAGGCTTCCCTCGTAGTTCGGGATTGTCCAGCTGTTCAACAGCTGCGAAAAAAGCGTCCATGTCTATGTGAACTATTTTTCGAATAGGAAAATCCATGCGTAAAAATACAGGTTTGCCTGTGTTATTAGTACTTTTGACACATGGAAACACAACGGCAGAAAAAAATCAACGCGCTTTTGCAACAAGAAATAACAGCGCTTTTGCAAGGCTCCATTCGCGCGCAAGGTGTAAAAAATTTGGTGCTTTCAGTCTCAAAAGTAAGCATTAGCATCGACCTCAGTGTAGCAAAAATTTATCTGTCTATTTTTCCTTACAATAAAGCTAAAGAAGTCTTGGCGGGAATTAAAAGCAACAAAAACGTGCTTAAACACGACTTAGCGCAACACCTTCGAAAGGATCTACGTAAAGTGCCCGATCTGGTTTTTTATTTGGACGATTCTCTTGAATATATTGATGCCATTGAGGCTTCGCTTACTCGAAAAAATGACCCTTTGAAATCTTAAAATGCGCTTTATCCGCTTACTTGCGTTACGCTACACCTTTGGGCTACGAAAAAAAGTAGCGGTAACCCTCATTAGCAAATTTGCTGCTTTTGTGGTGGGCGTAGCAGTGTTTGCTTTTTTTACCGTTCTTTCTGTTTTTGGTGGGTTGCGGGATTTTGGCTTAGAATTTACTCATGCATTTGACCCCGACATTTATATTGAGTCCTCTAAAAAACCTTATATCAACACGCAAGACGCTGCGTTTAATGAATTACAAAACCACCCTAGAATCGCACTTATTTCAGCGACGCTTTCACAAGAAATGATGTTGCGCTTTAAAGGCCGAACCGCTTTTGCTAATATCATTGGAGTAGACAGCTTGTTCCGTCGTGTGGTTTCGGGTGAGACCATGGTGGGCGAATGGGTTCAGCCCAACGCATACGAACTCGTTTTAGGAATTGGCGTGCTCTCTCAGCTGGACGGCGCAGCTTACGAACACCCCGAGGGTGTTACGCTTTTAGTCCCAAATCTACAAAACAAGAGGGTGCTAAATCAACAGCCTTTTCAGACACAAACGGCTCTAGTGAGAGGTGTGTTTCAACTTGGGGGGTCTATCGACGAAACAACTGCGTTTTCACCCCTGAATATGGTGCAAAAAATAATGGGTGTTCCTCTGCACACGGCCTCTGCTTTATACGTAAAATTATGGCCCAATAGCGATATTGACAATGTTCAAGCCGCCTTGCAACAACAGCTCGGCAACAATTACCGCGTATTAACTAAAACAGGGCGTAACCCTGCGCTATATAAAATGTTGCAAACCGAGCGTGTTGCTGTTATTGCTATTCTTACATTGGTGGTCCTCATTTCTTTGTTCAATGTAGTTGGTGCTGTAATAATGACGCTACTGGAAAAGAAAGAAAATATTAAAACCTTGCATCATTTGGGAGCGTCGTTAACCACTCTACGCGCTGTGTTTTTTAGACAAGGGTTGTTGTTAAGTGGTGTGGGTGGAGGTGTTGGTTTTTTATTCGCCCTGCTGTTGGTGGTGCTTCAAAAAACAACAGGCTATGTTCAAATTCCAGGGTCGTCTTTGCCATATCCCGTGGCATTAGAATGGTCTGCTTTTTGGACAGTGTTGTTTGTCGTAGGAGGCCTTAGTGTTTTGGTGTCGTGGCTGAGTTCGGGGGTGGTTAAATCAATAATCACTAGGCCATAATCCCAAAAAGCGCCTCTATCTCATCCAAAACAGCAAACACATCAGCGGGGTCATCTTCGGTAACTAAGCGTTGGCGGTAGGGTTTGAAGTCGGGAATACCTTTAAAATAGTTTGTGTAATGACGACGCGTTTCAAAAACACCGAGTTTTTCGCCTTTCCACTCAATAGACATTTCTAGGTGGCGGCGCGCCATTGCGGCGCGCTCAGATAGGCTTGGTGGCACAGCATGAGTGCCGTGTTTAAAATAATGCTTTACTTCGTTAAAAAACCAAGGGTTGCCTATGCTTGCTCTACCAATCATCGCGCCATCTAAGCCATATTGGTCGCGCATTTCTACCGCTCTTTCGGGAGAGCTTACATCGCCATTGCCAAATACAGGGATCTGCATTCTTGGGTTGTTTTTTACTGCTGCTATCTGCGTCCAATCGGCTGCTCCTTTGTACATCTGGGCGCGGGTTCTGCCGTGAATAGAAATCGCTTTTGCCCCCACGTCTTGTAAGCGTTCGGCCACCTCTACAATTTTAATACTATCGTGATCCCAGCCTAGGCGTGTTTTTACCGTTACCGGCAAGTGAGTCCGTTTTACCATTTCTGCAGTAAGCGAAACCATAAGCGGAATATCTTTTAAAATCCCAGCGCCAGCGCCTTTAGACACCACTTTTTTTACAGGGCAACCAAAGTTGATGTCAATAATGTCGGGGTTGGTTTTTTCAACGATGTCAACAGACTGTAACATTGAGTCCAAGTTCGCTCCAAAAATCTGTATCCCTACGGGGCGCTCTGCTTCGTAAATATCTAGTTTCATGACGCTTTTTGCAGCATCACGAATAAGCCCCTCACTAGAGATAAATTCGGTATATACCACATCTGCTCCTTGTTCTTTACAAAGTGTGCGAAAAGGAGGGTCGCTGACATCTTCCATGGGTGCCAACAGTAAAGGAAATTCCCCTAGTGCTATGTCGCCAATTTTTACCATTAAGGTGCAAAGGTAGTTTTTATTCCTTGAGCTATGTTTTCGTCCCAAAATTGATTGACCTCTCCTTTCCGTGTCCAATACACTCTTGGCGGCGCATTACCAATAAGGTCAAAAAAGGTGTTTACATCAATCATTTCATAATAAAAGTCCGAGTTCGTTTTTAGGTTGAATTGCTCAAAGGTAGTCTCGCCTTCTTGATAAAAAAGTGCTATTACTTGAGGTATTTCAACTCCTCCCCGCTGCAATTCTGCAAGGTCTTGTGCCGCTTCTTGGCAATGCTCGCAGCTAAGATTCAGCACGGCAACTAAATATTCCCCTTTGGAAAAATCGATTTCAGTGGTTTTTTCAAACGCAGGAAATTTTGCTATACCCCCATCTGGGTCGGTTTGTGTGGGCCATACAAAAACAGCGGCGGCAAAAAGTGTTGGAAGTAATGCCCAAGTCCACCATGGCTTTTTATTGCCTTTGTATTTATAGCGTAACAAAAATCCGTTTACTAACAACAAGAAGGCGTTTTTCGCCAAAGATTCTAGAGGTGACATCTTAATCATTTCACCAAAACAGCCACAATTTCCTGTTTCACCAATGAAAATCAGATAACACAAATGAGCCGAGAAAGCTAAGAGAATCCCAAAGCTAAGGCGGAGTAAAATTCGTGTGTAAAAAGAGAGTATAAGCCCCAAAGCAAGCCATAATTCAATTGCAATAATTCCGCGTGTAAGCCACGCTGCGTAAATTCGGTTAGGAACTATTCCCTGTTGTTCAAGTAATACCTCAAAAAAACCAGGTGCAATAGCTTTTGTGTAGGCGGAAAATAAATACGTAGCTGCAATAAAAAGCTGTAGCAAGGCGCGTAGGTATGGCATGATTTGTTTTTTGTCAAAAATACTTTTTTTACTACTAATCGTATTTCCTCATAGTTGCTTAATGTATCTTTGTGGGCTAGGCGACTTTTCTTATCATGAAACATATTCGTAATTTCTGCATTATCGCACACATTGACCACGGCAAAAGCACGCTTGCCGACAGGCTGCTTGATGCTACAGGTGCTGTGACTGACAGAGAAAAGCAAGATCAATTGCTTGACAATATGGATCTTGAGAGAGAGCGTGGGATTACGATTAAGTCGCACGCTATTCAAATGGATTTTTCGCTTGATGGGGAAAACTATGTGTTTAATTTGATTGACACGCCAGGACATGTTGATTTTTCTTACGAAGTATCTCGGTCTATTGCCGCTTGCGAAGGAGCGCTTTTGGTAGTAGATGCTGCGCAAAGCATACAAGCGCAAACTATATCGAATTTATATTTAGCATTAGAAAACGATCTAGAAATTATTCCAGTACTCAACAAAGTGGATTTGCCTTCTGCAAACCCTGAAGAAGTTACGGATGACATTGTAGATTTGTTGGGTTGCAACGCCGATGAAGTTATTCGCGCCTCTGCAAAGACGGGCTTGGGCATTGAAGATATTTTACGTGCTATTGTAGAGCGTGTTCCTGCGCCAAAAGGCGATGATCAAGCTCCGCTTCAGGCGTTAATTTTTGACTCTGTTTACAACCCTTTCCGAGGGGTAGAAACCTATTTCCGTATCCTAAATGGGAAAATTAGCAAAGGTGAACGGGTGCGTTTCATGGCAACAGGAAGAGACTATGGCGCTGATGAAATTGGTGCGCTTAAGCTCAAGCAAGAACCTAGAAAACAAATGCTTGCTGGAGATGTTGGATATCTTATTACGGGTGTAAAAGAGGCTAAAGAAGTTAAAGTTGGTGACACGATTACGTCTGTGGCGCGTCCAACCGATAATGCTATTGAAGGGTTTGAAGAGGTAAAACCTATGGTTTTTGCTGGCATATACCCAGTTGATACAGAAGAGTACGAAGAATTGCGGGCTTCAATGGAAAAACTACAGCTCAACGACGCCTCTCTAGTCTTTGCCCCAGAAAGTTCTGCGGCATTAGGTTTTGGTTTTCGCTGTGGGTTCCTAGGGATGCTTCACTTGGAAATTATCCAAGAACGTTTAGAGCGTGAGTTTAACATGTCGGTTATTACTACTGTACCCAACGTGTCCTATCATGCTTACAGTAAAAAAAACCCTTCAGAAATTATAGTGGTCAATAACCCCTCCGACTTGCCAGACCCTTCGGTTTTAGACAGGGTTGAAGAGCCATTTATAAAAGCAACCATAATCACTAAATCTGATTTTGTTGGTAATGTTATGAGCTTGTGTATTGAAAAGCGAGGCGTTATCATCAACCAAACCTATCTAACGACTGAGCGTGTAGAATTGAGTTTTGATTTGCCGTTGGCAGAAATTGTTTTTGATTTTTACGACCGGCTCAAGTCTGTTTCTAAGGGTTACGCCTCTTTTGATTATAGCCCTATTGGACTGCGGGAATCCAAACTGGTTCGGGTAGATGTACTGCTTAATGGAAATTCTGTTGATGCGCTTTCTGCGCTTGTTCATGCAGACAATGCATATGGGTTAGGTAAAAAAATCTGCGATAAACTTCGGGGTTTGATTCCTAGACAGCAGTTTGATATTCCTATTCAAGCTGCAATCGGGGCAAAAATTATTGCGCGCGAAACCGTAAAAGCCGTACGAAAAGATGTAACCGCTAAATGTTATGGCGGAGACATTACCCGAAAGAGAAAGCTCTTAGAGCGACAGAAAAAAGGGAAAAAGAAAATGCGTCAAATTGGAAACGTAGAAATCCCACAACAGGCATTTATGGCTGTGCTCAAGCTAAATGAATAACCCTTTTTATTAATTCCTCATTTTTTTATAGTTTTTAATGTCAATCTTTCGGGCATTATATAAAATTTGTACCTTCGGGTAACAAATCTTTACTATATGAAAGCGCTGGTGAAAACTCACTCTAAAAAAGGGCTTTGGCTTGAAAAAGTTCCTAAACCTTCTCTTGGTCCAAATGATGTCCTAATTAAAGTTTCCAAAACGGCTATTTGTGGAACCGACTTACATATTTATTTGTGGGACGATTGGGCACAAAAAACCATTAAGCAAGGGCAAATAATAGGCCATGAATATGTTGGGCATGTCGCTGCTTATGGAAGTGAAGTGCGTGGGATTAAGGAAGGTGATCGTGTTACTGGAGAAGGGCATATTGCTTGTGGAAGGTGTCGAAATTGCAGGCGTGGTCGTAAACATGTTTGTGAGAAGTCAACAGGAATTGGTGTGAATACTAATGGTGCTTTTGCCGAGTATGTTAAAGTGCCCGCTGCTAATGTTATGAAAATTGATTCGCGAGTGCCAGACGAAATCGTTTGTATAATGGACCCTCTTGGAAATGCCACGCACACAGCCTTGTCTTTTCCACTCATTGGCGAAGATGTGCTCATTACGGGTTCGGGCCTTATTGGCAGCATGGCCATTCAAGTAGCTCGATTCAGTGGTGCGCGGCATATTGTTGCTACAGAAATTAATGATTATCGTGTGGGTTTGGCAAAAAAGATGGGGGCCACCAAGGTGATACACTCTAAGCGGGATACTATAGAAAATGCGATGGCAGAATTAAATATTTCTGGGTTTGATGTTGGGCTTGAATGCTCGGGCTCCCCAATTGCTTTTAACGACCTAATTAAACACATGTATAGTTCGGGTAAAATTGCCTTGCTAGGAATCCTGCCAAATTCTGCGGCTATAGATTGGAATCAAATTATCTTTAAAGGACTTACCTTAAAAGGAATATATGGCCGTGAAATGTTTGAGACGTGGTATCAAATGGAGCAATTGCTCGTCTCGGGGCTAGACTTGTCTCCTATGATTACCCACCGCTTTAAAGCAGACCATTTTCAAAAGGCTTTTGATGTCATGGAGTCGGGAAATTGCGGAAAAGTACTATTAAATTGGGAATAATATGAGCCGTCTTTTTTATGAGCATATTGCAAAAGAATTACAGTTTATTACAGATGGAGGTCTTTTTAAAAGTGAGCGCGTTATTG
This sequence comes from Flavobacteriaceae bacterium, assembly GCA_038124405.1. GTDB lineage: Bacteria > Bacteroidota > Bacteroidia > Flavobacteriales > Flavobacteriaceae > UBA7446. The sequence continues at coordinate 38,142 of JAYPBW010000004.1, forward strand.
CGAGTCCACAAGAAATGGAAATAACCCTCAGTACGGAGCGGAAAGTGTTAAACTTTTGTTCTAATAACTATTTGGGGTTGTCTAATCATCCGCTGCTAAAAAAGGCAGTAAAAAAAACCCTAGAAACTCATGGTTATGGGATGTCTTCGGTGCGTTTTATTTGCGGAACCACTGATCTTCATAAAGAATTAGAGCTACGCATAGCGCGGTTTTTTGACACAGAAGACAGTATTTTGTATGCTGCTTGCTTCGATGCTAATGGCGGAGTCTTTGAGCCTTTGCTTACTAGTGAAGACGCTGTCATTTCGGACACCCTTAATCATGCTTCAATCATTGACGGCGTGCGCCTGTGTAAGGCTCATCGCTATAGATACAAAACTGCAGATATGGCGGATTTAGAGCTTCAATTGAAAGCCGCACAATCACAACGCTTTAGGTTAATTGTAACGGATGGTGTTTTTTCTATGGACGGTCATCTTGCGCCTATGGACAAAATTGTTTCGTTAGCCAATAAATACGATGCACTGATTATGGTTGATGAATGTCATTCTGCTGGTGTAGTTGGAAAAACGGGGCGGGGCGTAACAGAGCGCTTTAATGTGAAAGGAAAGGTTGATATTATTACGGGAACCCTTGGAAAGGCTTTTGGTGGTGCTATAGGTGGGTTTACCGCTGGGAAAAAGGAGGTCATTACTCTTTTAAGACAGCGTTCTCGCCCATATCTGTTTTCTAATTCAATCCCACCTGTTGTTGCTGCTGCGGGTATTGCTTTTTTTGACCTTATTGAAACATCTCCGGAGTTGATAGAAAGGCTACAAGAAAACACGTTATTCTTTAAAAACGCTCTTCTTGCCGCAGGGTTTGAATTAAAACCGTCTGAATCTGCCATTTGCGCAGTAATGCTTTATGATGCGGCTTTAGCTCAAAAATTTGCTGCTCTTTTGTTAGATAGAGGCGTTTATGTGGTAGGATTTTCTTTCCCTGTTGTGCCTAAAGAGCAAGCGCGGGTTAGGGTTCAATTATCTGCTGCGCACACTCAACCACAACTTGAACGAGCTATAAGGGGTTTTGTTGAAGTTGGAAAGCAGCTTGGTGTTCTTTAAGGCAGCGAAATTGTTTCTCGTTTATAAAAAAATTCGTTGTTGGCGTAAAACAACTTTTTGCTATATTTTAGCATATGCACACAAAAGAATATAAAACTATTGTTGTGGGTGTGGCTTTTTCACCCAACTTACGAGCAAATGTTTTTGAGGCTCTTCGCATGACAGCCTTGTTTAAGGCGTCTCTTGTGATGGTGCATGTGGGAACAAAAGATCTTGAAAAAGAAAAAGAGCTTCAAAGTATTCTTTCGGCTTTTCCTGAACCATTACCTCCTCACAATGTGCTTTGGAGAGAAGGCCACCCTGTAGAGGTGTTGCTAAGTGCTTGTTTTTCTGAAAACTCTGATTTGCTTATTCTAGGGGCGCTTCAGCGTGAAGGGCTGCTGAAATATTATATTGGGTCTGTGGCGAGAAAGCTGACTCGCAATTGCCCTTGCGATGTGTTGTTGCTT
>JAYPBW010000004.1:39703-44583 GCA_038124405.1 Flavobacteriaceae bacterium
CGATAGATCGCGTGCAATGTTCTTATGCTGTTGTAAATGGTTTACAACACAAAAAAACCGAAGTTGCTATTTCGCGGGCGTTCTATGTGTTAGGAGCTCTAGGCGCAAATAGACTTACTGTTGTTGAAGAAATTCCTGAAGATGATGTTGCTGTAAAGGTAGATGATGATCGCGGGCTTCGCAGGTCAACCATCTTAAAGGAACGAATAAAACTACGTGAAAATTCAAGGGTAAATAAGTTGCTTGACCAAATTCCCCAGAATCTTAAAAGTACTATTGGGCATGACGTACAGCCCATTTTTGGCCGTCGTGGCTATTCTATAGGTCATTTTGCTAGGGTAAAACGAGCAGATTTATTGGTTATGAATGCCCCTCAAAATCACTCGGTTTGGGATCGTCTTTTTCCACACGACTTGGAATATATTTTATCTGATTTGCCAACTGATGTATTAATTGTTCGATAATGGCAAAGTTTAGTTTATTTTCAGATTTACGAAGCAATGTTTTTGCTGGCTTTGTTGTTTCATTAATTGCACTTCCTTTAGCGCTTGGTTTGGCCGTGGCTTCTGGTTTTCCCATGATGGCGGGTATTGTAACTGCGGTTGTGGGGGGTGTTCTTGTGGCAGTGTTTGGCGGCTCGTATGTAACAATAACGGGGCCTGGATACGGATTGGTGGTGGTCTTACTTAGTGCGGTTACTATCTTAGGAGATGGAGACATACAGTTAGGATATCTATATGCTCTATCGGCTGTGATTATTTCTGGCGGCTTGCTGATGCTTTTTGGGTTTTTGCGTTTTGGTGCGCTTAGCGATTTTTTTCCCGCTACAGCTATTCAAGGAATGCTTTCAGCAATTGGGGTGACCTTGTTGTTGAAGCAGTTTTATGTGATGTTGGGAGATATGAAGACAAAAGGTTCTGTTTTAGAGCTTTTTCTTGGGTTGCCAAAACTATTTAAATCACTTCTTGACCCCGCTGACGGGCAATTATATGCCGTAGGTATTGGCGTAATTAGTTTGTTTATCATGTTTTTTTACAGCCGAATAACTCATCGTGGTTTTAGGCTCATTCCCGCTCCTATGTGGGTTATTTTATTAGCCCTAGGGTTTGACCTTTATTTTTCTGTTCTCGGATTTGAAAACCCAATTAATAAAAAACTGTTGATTTCACTGCCAAACAATGTGTTGAGCTCTATCCCAAGCCCCAATTTTTCAAAATGGCAAGAACCTGTTTTTTGGGGGTTTGTGTTGTCTATAACCCTTGTTTCTAGTATTGAGTCCTTATTAAGCATTAAGGCTGTGGATAAGTTAGACCCTGAAAAGCGTCGTTCAAATATAAATAAAGACTTGCGGGCGTTAGGTATTGCTACTATTGTGAGTGGCTTTTTAGGAGGAATGAATGTGGGTACGGTTATTTCGCGTAGCTCCGTTAACGTTAATAATCAAGCCACAAATAGGTCGTCAAATTTTTTTCACGCAGTGTTTCTGTTGTTGTTTGTTATTGTTTTTCAAAAACAATTAGGGCGCATTCCGTTTACATCGCTGGCAGCAATATTAGTATACACCGGTTATAAGCTAACGGCCCCTGCTATCTTTGTTCGAATGTTCCGCATTGGAAAAGAACAGCTCTTTATTTTTCTTACCACCGTTGTTTCAACGTTGTTAACCGATTTAATTACAGGTATTTTAATTGGTGTGCTTGCTACCTTTTTAGTGCATGTGCTGCTAAACAAGGCGTTTTGGCTGTTTTCGCGAAACCTTCTAAAACCAAACGTTTTAATGTACAAGGAGTCTGAAACGCAGCGCTATTATGTAAGCGTTATTCATTTTTGTACGTTTTTAAACTTTTACAAGTTAAAAGCAAAATTGGATAAGGTCCCACAAACAGAAAGGGTTGTGGTTGATTTCTCTTTGTGCACGTTTGTTGACCATACCGTACAAGAAAGTCTTCACAACTACGAAGAATTATTCGATAGAAAAGGCGGTGTTGTTGAAATTATAGGATTAGATGTGCATGAAACCGACTCCAGCCATCCTTTTGCAGTACGAACACTACGACCTTTCCGTAAGCTACGAGTGTTTGGAACGGGTAAAACCAGGCGTCAACTACAGTTAGAGGCGCTAGCCCAACAAAAGGGGTGGTTGTACGAATCTTCACCGCCAACAAACAAGCTTTTGCTTCGTAATCATTTAGGTTATGAGACCACTTCTGTTGAGCGCGTGTTCAATAAAATGTCTAATTCTGAAAAGGATGTGTCGTTGTTTGACATAAAGTATAGCGAGGGTGTGTTCATTGCCAAGGAAAGTGTTCAAACAACATTGCTCCGCGTTGTTCTAGACACTCCAGTTCCTGTATTTTCTTTTGATAGAGAGATGTTGATTGAAAAGCTATCACTCCTTGCTGGGTTTGATGACATTGATTTTCCCGAACACCCTGAGTTTTCCGATGATTTTTATGTGCGCGGAAACGACCCTGATAGCGTGCGTGCTTTCTTCACCCCAAGGTTAATTTCATTTTTTTCCGCCTATGGTTTTTATCACATTGCATGTAATGGTAAAGAAATTGTTGTACGTCAATTTTACCGCCCCGCCTCTCCTGCAGAGGCAACTGCTATGATTGAGTTTGGGCTTATGCTTAAAAACAAAATAGACGTATAAAAGTTTTGTACTTTAGTTGAGTATGAAACTCCACGCAATAGAAACAGGAAACTTTAGATTAGATGGTGGTGCCATGTTTGGTGTCGTTCCTAAATCATTGTGGAGTCGTTCAAATCCTGCGGATGATAAAAACAGAATTGAACTTGCCGCGCGTTCTCTTTTAATTGAAGATGGAAATCGGCTTATTCTAATAGATACTGGTATGGGAAACAAGCAGGACGATTCTTTTTTTCGTCACTTCGGCTTGTGGGGAAATCATTCTTTAGATGGTTCTTTGCGGGCAGCCGGCTTCTCAAAAGAAGACATAACGGATGTTTTTTTAACACACTTGCACTTTGATCATTGCGGTGGAGGTGTGTCTTGGAATTCAGATCGAACAGGTTATGAATTGTCTTTTCCTAATGCAACTTATTGGAGTAATGAGGCGCATTGGGTATGGGCCACACAACCAAATGCAAGAGAAAAGGCTTCTTTTTTAAAAGAAAATCTGTTGCCTATAGAGTCTAGTGGGCAGTTGCGTTTTGTTTCGCATTTAGTTGCTGGGCTTAATGCGGGTTCTGAATTGGGTTTTGACATATTAGTTGTGAATGGTCACACCGAAAAACAAATGATTCCTCATATTTCATATAAAGGAAAAACAATTGTTTTTGTTGCAGATTTATTACCAACTGTTGGCCACTTGCCGCTTCCTTATATTATGGGATATGATATTCGTCCTTTAGAAACCTTAAAAGAAAAAAAGGGGTTTTTAAATCGTGCTGCTGATGAAGATTTCATTCTTTTTATGCAACACGACGCACACAATCCTTTAATCACCGTTCAGCACACTGAAAAGGGAGTGCGCTTATTAAACTCTTTACCAATAGAAACTTTAAATACATTATGAAAAATCTCTTTTTTATTTTATTTGGAGCTGCGGTGTTTGCACAGCCCAATCCTGATTACTGGCAACAACACGTTGACTACAAAATGAACGTTGAAATAGATGTAGATACCTTTCGTTACTCTGGAACGCAAGAATTAGTCTATACCAATAAATCGCCTGACACTTTAAGTCGTGTTTTTTATCATCTTTATTTCAATGCTTTTCAGCCAAACAGTGAAATGGATGTACGGTCTCGCACCATCAACGACCCCGACAGGCGTGTGGGTTCGCGAATTGAAAAACTTAAGCCCAACGAAATTGGTTTTTTGCATGCTACCCAACTTACTCAAGACGGAATTGCTCTTAGCTACAGCGAAGAGGAAACTATTTTAGTTGTTCCTTTGGCTACGCCGCTTGCTCCAGGAAAAAGCACTACATTAGAAATGGTTTTTGAAGGACAAGTGCCAAAACAAATTAGACGAAGTGGTCGTAATAGTAAAGAAGGGGTGGCGCTGTCTATGACACAATGGTATCCAAAATTAGCAGAGTACGATCATGAGGGGTGGCACACGAATCCGTATATAGGAAGAGAGTTTCATGGTGTTTGGGGGAATTTTGATGTTAAACTTACATTGGATAAGCGGTATTTAGTTGGAGGAACAGGTTATCTTCAAAACCCTGAAGAAGTGGGTCATGGATATGCTGAAAAAAAGAAAAAAACTAAAGGAAAACACTTGACGTGGCATTTTGTTGCTCCAAATGTACATGACTTTGCTTGGGCCGCTGACCCAGACTATATCCATGATATTGCCCAAGGGCCCAATGGTGTTGATATTCATTTTTTGTATAAAAACAATCCTGAAATAATTGAAAACTGGAGGCGACTGCAACCAGACACTGTCAAATTAATGGCATTTTTTAATAGTGCTATAGGGCCATACCCATATAAACAATACACCGTTTTGCAGGGTGGTGACGGTGGTATGGAATATGCAATGTGTACTTTGATAACAGGCGAAAGGAGTTATCCTGGTTTATATGGAGTTACTTCTCACGAATTGGCGCATTCTTGGTTTCAACATGTGTTGGCTTTTAATGAGTCTAAGTATGCTTGGATGGATGAAGGGTTCACTGTGTTTTTAGACGCTTTAGGTGAACAAAATTTAAATGGTGATAAAGATGCGTTTTCTGGGGCATATAGAAGTTATCGCCGATTGTTAGAACGAGGATTGGAAGAACCATTAACAACCCATGCAGACCGATTTGATACCAACGCAGCATACGGCACTGGTAGCTACAGTAAGGTCGCTGTTTTTTTAAGTCAATTAGCATATATAATTGGCTCTGATGCGCTTATAG
>JAYPBW010000005.1:0-14181 GCA_038124405.1 Flavobacteriaceae bacterium
ATGTTCGATTCACTTCTCATACTGTTCTTTTAGCGATGTAAATATGCCATGACTTTCTTCTCCAGACCCTTTGTCTGGTTGAAACAATACACGTTCATCAAATGACAATAGTGTTTCAAAAGAAACATCTAATATTCGGCATATTCTATTTAAAGTAGAAAGTTTAATGGGAGTTTCATCGTTCTCTAATCGACTCAAATGCCGTTGACTCATTCCAAGGACATTGGCAACATACTGTTGTGAAAAACCCTTTAATTCTCGAATTTTTCTTATGTTTTTGGATATGTTCATGTTGAGGCTTTACCACATAATTAGTAAATGAACTTCAAGCATCCAAACAAATGAAATATTTTTCTAATCTGCATTAAAATTCATTAACACCAATGATTTCACAATCATTTCTTTAAAAACTCTATATTTACGCAACAACAACTTACATTATGGAAACACAATTCGGCGGTTCTGCCCTCAATCAACGAACTATTCTCAATCACCCCATCGGCTTATTTGTTTTATTTTTCACAGAAATGTGGGAACGCTTTAGCTATTATGGCATGCGCGCCATTTTGGTTTTATTCCTAACCTCATCACTTATGGATGACGGTTGGGCATGGTCAAACGAAGATGCACTAGAACTATATGCTCTGTACACAGGGTTGGTATATTTGACCCCAATTTTAGGGGGTTTTTTAGCCGATAAGTTTTTAGGGTATCGCAACGCTACGGCGTTAGGTGCTTTAATCATGACGTTAGGACATGCCTCCATGGCATTAGAATCGTTTACGCATTCGTTTTTTTACTTTGGGATTGTTCTTTTAATCATAGGAAACGGCTTTTTTAAGCCTAATATTTCATCTATTGTAGGACAACTCTACAAGGAAGGAGACAAACGAAAAGACGGTGGCTATACCATCTTTTATATGGGAATTAATGCAGGTGCCTTTTTAGGGATATTATTGTGTGGCTATATCGGCGAAAAAATAGGCTGGCACTTAGGATTCGGACTTGCGGGAATCTTTATGTTTTTAGGAATGCTCCAATTTTGGTTTGCTCAAAAAATATTTGGAAATATTGGAATCACTCCCAAACAATTAGCAGCTGCCAAAACAGAAGAGGAAAAATCAGCGCCAAAGGAAGGTTTTTCAAAAGTAGAAAAGGATAGAATTTCGGTTATAGTGGTATTTTCTATTTTCACTATTTTCTTTTGGTGGGCGTTTGAGCAAGCAGGAGGTTCCATGACCATTTTTGCTAAAGATTTCACCCAACGAACTCTAGTTGGTGATGCCTCTACCATTTTTAAAGTGGCTAACACCATTATTACTTTAGTTCCCATGGCAGTTCTTACGCTGGTCTTATACGGATTATTCAGCAAAATGATGCGTAATTTTTTGCTCTCAAATGTGTTTTTGGGTGGTAGTTTCATCATTATTTGGGGTGTTGTAATATGGATGATCAATCGTGAATTTTCTGCAACTGCTACTGAAATTCCGGCATCATGGTTTTCAGTGCTTAACTCGTTATTTATTATTCTTTTAGCGCCATTATTTTCCAAAATATGGGCATCAAAATTAAACCCTAGTGGCCCAGTTAAGTTTGCCTTAGGCTTAATTTTGCTCGGCACTGGGTTTGCCTTTTTAGCAGTTGGTGCTTGGGGTATTCCAATGGGTGCAGAATCGGCTAGTGTTAGTATTATTTGGCTCATTTTAGCGTATTTGTTCCATACTATGGGCGAGCTGTGTATTTCACCTGTTGGACTTTCGTATGTGAGTAAATTAGCACCAATAAAATTAGTTGGACTCATGTTTGGTTTTTGGTTTGTTTGTAGTGCTATAGCCAACTTTCTTGGAGGTCAGACAGGGAGCTATATCGACAAGATTTCGGAAGCCTATGGACTTTCAAATTTCTTCTCAATTTTCTTTATAATACCTGTTTTGGCAGGAATATTGATGCTATTAATAAAACCACTCCTAATTCGAAAAATGCATGGTATCAACTAAATCTGTTCTAGTTTCTTTATTACTTCTAATTTCTTTTAGCCTTACTGCTCAAGTTAATTGGTACTCTTTGGAAGATGCGCTAGAGGCTCAAAAAACCGAACCAAGACCCATTTTACTCGATGCCTATACCGTTTGGTGTGGGCCTTGTAAACTGCTTGATAAAAACACCTTTGGAAACGATGATGTTAGCAACTATTTGAACACCTATTTTTATCCTGTAAAGTTTAATGCAGAGGGGAATGAAAAAGTTACATTTCAAGGGCAAACCTATGATAACCCTACTTATGATCCTAAACGTGCAAGTACTAGAAATGCTACGCACTCGTTTACACGTTATTTGGGTGTTTCGGGATATCCAACACTTGTCTTTTTTGATGAAAATGGGAATTTTATTACGCCCATAGTCGGATATTTAAATCCTATGCAAATGGAAATATATCTAAAGTTAATCCACAAGCAAGACTATAAAAACATCCAGTCTCAAGAAGATTTTACAGCATACATCAAAAATTTTAATCACCAATTTAAGGGATAAGCACCTTGGGTAGCGGTGTGGTGAAAATGTACTTTCAATTTTGAACAGGTTTTTTTCCAACGTGCCACATGTTAAGGGAAATTACTTCCATCGGCTATAATTGTTTCTGGCTTAACGTGCCGAATCAGTTCCTCAAGATGTATTTTGGGGCTCGTTCGGAGTAATACTTTTTGATGCGTTCCCAACCCTTTATAAATACCTAAGCTATCAACTACTAACAAAGGGTAATTACCGCAATGGGTCTACTTGAATGGGGCATGCCCCAATGTACGCATAAATTATTTTTTTAATAACCTTCGAGTTTGAGCATAGGCTCTTTGCCAATAGCTGTTTTCGAGCGAAGACACCATAACACCTCTTGAAGTAGAAGCGTGAATAAATTGTGGAACGCCCTTTTTGGTACTGACAACAATTCCTGCGTGTGTAAGTTTTCGTTTTTTAGTTGTTCTAAAAAAAAGAAGATCTCCTTTTTTTGCCCTGTCAATGGAAATGCGTTTTCCTTTTTTACGAAGTTCATGTACGGTTCGGGGAACCCGAATTCCTTGTTGTGAAAAGGCATTGTGAATCAAACCCGAACAGTCTATACCGTTTTTTGTATTTCCTCCAAATTGATACGGAGTTCCAAGATATCCTTTTGCATAGTATACCACACCATCTCTAGGTTTTAGCTTAGTCCCTTTTTTAAAGCTACCGCAGCCAACTAGGCTAAAAGCAAGTATGGTAAAAATGAAATTACGCACTAGTTCGTTTTGTAATTAGAGAAGCAACAGTAGTGCTAGCACCAGATTCGCCAAGCGTTACTTTTAGATTTTTATATGCATCCAATTGTGCGTCCCTTTTGGGTCCTTCTATGATAGCGGCTAAATCTTGCGTAAGTTGATTAGCGTTGCATTGCGACTGCACACGCTCTGGAACAACGTCTTCGTTTAAAATTAAGTTTACCAATGAAATAAAAGGGAGTTTAACTACTTGTTTTCCAATGGCATAACTTAACACACTCGTTTTGTAACATACTATTTGAGGCACATTAAAAAGGGCCGTTTCTAATGTAGCCGTTCCACTGGTAACTAATGCTGCTTTGGCATATGCCAAAAGCGAATAGGTTTGTTCTTTCACTACATGAACAGGTAGTTTTTCAAAAAGGGCGTTGTCTAAATGAGGTGCTGCTGCTACTACAAAACAATAATCAGGGAATTTATGAGCAACCTTTACCATTACTTGTAGCATTTTTTTAACTTCTTGTGTTCTGCTCCCTGGAAGCAATGCAATAATGGGTTTATTGTTTGGCAGTTGATTTTCAGCTCTAAATGTTTTTTCTGAACCGGGATCGAACTGCACAATTTCATCTAATAGTGGATGTCCCACAAAATCAACAGGTATTTGGTGCTTTTTTTCAAAAAAAGGCTTCTCAAAGGGAAGAATGACATATAAGTAGTCGATCACCTTTGCAATGAGTTTTACCCGATTTTCTTTCCACGCCCACACCTGCGGACTGATGTAATAATGCACCGGTATATGATTCGCTTTTGCCCAAGCTGCCATACGTAAATTAAATCCTGGATAATCAATTAAAATTAAGGCATCGGGTTTAAAATTTAATATATCCTCTTTACATATTTGAATATTTTTAAGGATCGTTTTTATGTTTTTGGCTACTTCCCAAAACCCCATAAAGGCCAAATCACGGTAGTGCTTCACAAGTGTTGCGCCTTGTGCTTCCATACGGTTGCCACCCCAAGCTCTAATTTTTGAATCTTGATCTTGTTGCATTAACGCCTTAAGCATGTTTGCGCCGTGCAAATCACCTGATGCTTCTCCAGCTATGACGTAATACTTCATTGAATAAGCTTTACGCCAAAGGTAAACAAAGCCCACAAGATGCTACCAAGAAGAATGCCATAGGCATAAGTGTCATTATTTTTGCGAAGTGCTCTAAAGAATAACAACAAATTAGGTATTGCACAAAGCGCAGCTAATCCAGATATTGAATTTGTTTGAATGGCTTGTCCCTTAGTGTCAAAAATAAGGAGTATTATAGCCAGAAAAAATGAAGGCAATCCAACACCTAAAAGGAGTCCTTTACGAGAAGACTTGTTTAAATATTCCACGTATTTAATTTTTGTATGCTGTGATGTGCAGTCATGTCAAAATGCACAGGAACTACACTTACATACCCGTTTTCGAGTGCCCACTCATCGGTATCTTCACCCTTGTCTTCATTGATAAATTTTCCGGTTAGCCAATAGTATTCTTTTCCTGTTGGATCATTGCGTTTATCGAATTCTTCTACCCAATAGGCCATTGCTTGTCTGCAAATACGAATTCCTTTGATGTCATTTTTGGGAAGTTTAGGAAGGTTAACATTGAGAACTACACCCTCTGGAATTCCATTGCTTAATGCAGCTTGAGCTATGCGCCTTACATGCTCGGCTGTTTGTGTGAAATCGGCATTCCAAGCATAATCTAAAAGTGAAAATCCAATAGCTGGAATGCCTTCAATACCAGCTTCAACAGCTGCACTCATTGTTCCTGAATAAATCACGTTTATGGAAGAGTTTGATCCATGATTAATACCTGACACACATAAGTCGGGTTTGCGTTTAAGAATTTCATGTACCCCCATTTTAACACAATCTGCAGGCGTACCTGAACAAGCATATTCTGTTTGTGGTCCGTCATCAATAGTAACTTGGCTGCAACGGAGTGTGTTATTTATGGTTATGGCGTGTCCCATCCCAGACTGTGGGCTGTCTGGGGCAACCACAACTACTTCGCCCAGAGTATTCATTATCTGAATTAAGTTCCGAAGTCCTGGCGCGCTGATACCATCATCATTCGTAACTAAAATAAGTGGCTTTTTCATTTATAAAAATTGAACTATAAAAATACACATTGAGCGGCTTATTTTTGTCTTTTTTGGCATAGTTATGGAAGTATTGCATAAAACTTATCAAAAAACCTTAATTTTATCACTTGCTACGAATCGTATATATGAGAAAGAAAATATTTGCCCCCCTAATTTTAGTAGCCTTATTGCTAGTTGCTTGGACACGCATAAACACTACCGAAAAGCACCAATTTACTACTGACACATCGAAGGATAAACTTTTGATGGAGTTAATCACGTATTTTATGCAGCGTGGTCATTTCTCACCTAGATTAATAAATAACGACCTTTCTAAAGAGCTTCATACTACGTTTTTAGAAATGCTAGATGGACAAAAGCGTTATTTTTTGAAAAAGGATATAGCTCTATTTGAACGCTACAAATATGCTTTGGATGATGAATTTCGTAGTCTTCAAACAGATTTTTTTGACTTGGTCTATAGCCGTTACTTGCAGCGAAGAGCAGAAGCAAAGCTTTTTTATAACGACTTACTGGCCATACCTTTTGATTACTCTATAAATGAAGAAATTGACATTAATTATGAAGATCAAAGTTACCCGGTGACCTTGCGCCAGCGTACAGAAAAATGGCGAAAACAACTCAAGTTTTCAACCCTAAATATTCTTCATTCAAAAATGGAGGAAGAACAAAAAAGGGCTACTAAAGATGCTGCATACACTCCAAAAAGCTTTACCGAGCTTGAAATTCAAGCACGAGACATAACTCGTGAAAACTTGGAAAATTATTTTTCGTTAATGGATGAAGTACGCATGGAAGATTGGTTTGGAAGTTATTTGAATGCTTTTGTTGCACAGTTTGATCCGCATTCGGTTTATTTTGCTCCTGTTGATAAAGACCGTTTTGATACTTCCATGTCTGGAAAATACGAAGGTATTGGTGCACGCCTCACAAAGCGAAATCAAGCTATCAAAATTGTTGAAATTATTTCAGGAGGTCCTCTTTGGCGTGATCAATCTATTGAGGTTGGAGACCAAATTATGATGGTAAGGCAAGAAGAGGGTGAGCCTGTAGATGTACAGTCTATGCGACTTGACGATGCGATTGAACTTATTAAAGGTCCCGCAGACACGACGGTGTTTTTGACTGTAAAAAAAGTTGATGGTACAGTTGAGGAAATTCCTGTGAACAGAGATACTGTGGTTATGGAAGAATCCTATTTAAAATCAACTGTGGTAAAGAAAGCAGGTCGCTCATATGGCCTCATACATTTGCCTAAATTTTATGTAGATTTTAAAGACTACAAAGAGCGTAATGCCGCCATGGACATGCAACAAGAAATTATTCGTTTAAAAAAGCAAGGTGTTCAGGGCTTGATGATTGACTTGAGAAATAATGGTGGTGGCTCATTACAAACGGTTGTAGACATGGCAGGATTTTTCATTGATGAAGGTCCTGTAGTTCAAGTAAAGTCTACTTCTGAAAGAAGTAAAGTGCTTAAAGATCGTGATGGGAAAACACTATGGGAAGGGCCACTTGTAATTATGGTGAATGAGCTATCTGCCTCTGCTTCTGAGATTTTGGCTGCTGCGATGCAAGATTATAAGCGTGCTGTAGTGCTAGGAAGTAAACAAACCTTTGGTAAAGGAACAGTTCAAAACGTTCTCGAGCTTAACAGATTTGTTTCCAAAAGCACCTATGGTGACTTGGGGGCGTTGAAATACACTACAGAAAAATTTTATCGAATTACTGGAAAATCCACACAACTTGAAGGTGTTAAAAGCGATGTTATAGCACCTGACAGATATGCCTATGTTGATGTTGGCGAGAAAGATGAAGAAAATCCATTAGTTTGGGACCAAATTGATGCTGCTTCATTTGATATCTGGGATGGTTATGAAAACTACCAAGATGTCATCCGAGAAAGTAGTCAGCGAATTGCTGATAATGAATTATTCCAACTTATAGATAAGAATGCAAAATGGGTAAGCGAACAACAAGAAAAAGGAACCTTTTCTTTGAATTATAAAACCTTTTCGTCAAATATTGATAAGGACGAAGTGGTAGCCAAACAATTTGACGTTTTGAACGACTACACCAATTCACTTAGCTTTTCTTCCTTACCCTACGAGCTAGCCAAAATGAAATCGGACACCATTTTAGCTGAAAAGCGTAAGCGTTGGAAAAAAGCCCTTAAAAAAGACATGTACTTGGAAGAAGCAGTACATATTTTGGAAGACTTGGAACTTAACTTTATTGCATCAAAACCACTCGCTTTGCAGCAGCAAAATTAAGCAGTCCGTTGATAGGCTATTCGCAAGTAGATTCCTAAAAAAATACTAAAAGCCAACAAACTCGAACCCCCGTAGCTCATTAACGGTAGTGGAATACCAATGGTAGGTACAAGTCCTGACACCATGCCCAAATTAATAGAAACATGAACAAATAAAGCACATGCAAAACCAAGGCAATATACACGAGTAAATGTTGTTTTTTGCTTGTATGCAATACGAATAATTCGTAGAATCAATAATGTAAAAAGTAAAAGGACAACAAAAGAACCTACAAAACCCCATTCTTCTCCAACTGTAGTGAAAATGTAGTCTGTTTGTTGTTCTGGAACAAAACCTCCTTTAGTTTGGGTTCCTTCTAAATATCCTTTACCAGAAAAACGCCCCGATCCAATAGCAATTTGTGATTGGTTGATATTGTACCCTATACCCTGTGTGTCAACTTCTTTTCCTAGTAGAATGTTAAATCTGTCTCGGTGACGTTGCTCAAAAACAGAATCAAAAATGTAGGAAACCGAGTAGGTAAACCCACAAAAAACAATTGCCGTAAGTAAGGTTGGTACTATTGCTTTCTTCCGTTTTCTTTTAGAAAGTAAAGCGATATAAAGAATGGCTAACAATATTACAGCCACTGTTACCCAATAAACACCAAGTAGTAAGGTTAGAATAAAAAGTACAAACAAACAAACAAGAGCGATTAAAAAAAATGAAGGCAACCCTTCAGCGTGAAGAATTAGGAAGAATCCGAGAAATACAAGTGCCGTTCCAGGATCGGGTTGTACGAGTGTTAAAACTGCTGGAATACCCATTATCAGAAAAGCACCTAAATAGTCCTTCATTTTAGTAATTCGAGTACTGAAATCACCCAAGTGCTTTGCTAGGGCAAGAGCTACAGTAACTTTTGCAAATTCTGAAGGTTGTAAGCTAAATCCGCCTATGGTGTACCAAGAACGTGCGCCCGAAACTTCCGTGCCTAGCACCCAAAGCCCCAACAATCCCACAATTGAAAGCATATAGAAGATACTGGCATAACGTTCAAAAAACTTGGTATCGAAAAATTGAATGATGAAAATTAATGCAATCCCTAGCCCAAAAGATATAAGTTGCTTTTGCATGTAGCTAGTGGCAATACTTGTATCATCTGCATTATACACCGCCGAGTAAATATTTGCAAGCCCAATAACCACCAATACACTGTAGAGAAATAGGCTAAACCAATCAAATCGGGCAAATTTATTCATTTATTGAAAAGGGTTTATTGCTGGTTACTTTAGCATATTCATCAATTAAACTTCCTTCAACCATGCGCTTTTCAAGCCATGTTCGCTTCACTTCTCCAGTAAGGTATTTTTCAATGATCAAACTGGCGATAGGAGCTGCCCAACGTCCGCCCCAATAGCCATTTTCAACAATAACTGCTAGTGCAATTTTAGGATTTTCTTTAGGAGCAAATGCAATAAACATAGAATGGTCTGTAAGCTGGGTTCTCACACCATTAATTTTAGTGAAATTTTCAATAGTCCCTGTTTTGCCGCACACCTCAATTCCTGGAATACCAGCAATACGAGCAGTACCTTTTTTGATCACGTTTGCCATTCCCTCAACCACTGGAGTAAAATGTTCTTCTGAAATCGATGTGTAGCGTTTAGTAGTATATTTAGGTTCAATATTGTCGCTTTGAATTCCTTTTACAAAGTGTGGTGTATAGAAAAAACCACGATTGGCTATGGTGGCTGCTACATTGGCAAGTTGAATAGGGGTCATTAAAATTTCACCTTGACCAATTGCATTAGAAACAGTGGTGGCTCCTCTCCAGCGCTGATTGGGATACCAAAGGTTATAGAAGTTTGCATTTGGGACATATCCGGGTTGTCCTACGGGGTGGTCGTAGCCTAAGTAGTTTCCTAATCCAAAACTATGAAGGTGTTTATACCATGTATTCATTCCCTCTGCCGCATTATTGTTTTTATCAATAATGCGCCTGTAAACATTTGAAAAATAGGTATTGCACGAATTGTATATGCCGCGGTTTAAGTTATTTACGGTTCCTGGTTTGCACATACATGCCATAAACTGATTTCGGGCGTAATAATGACCGCTGAAGCACATAAATGTAGCGCTGGGGCGGATTACATTTTCTTCAAGGGCTACAAGGGCATTTAGAACTTTAAAAGGTGAACCTGGTGCATATTGCCCTTGCAAAGACCGATCAAAT
Organism: Flavobacteriaceae bacterium; assembly: GCA_038124405.1. GTDB lineage: Bacteria > Bacteroidota > Bacteroidia > Flavobacteriales > Flavobacteriaceae > UBA7446. Next base: position 9,884 of record JAYPBW010000005.1, read on the forward strand.
AAATATCTGCTTAAGGTGTCTTGCTTTAACTCTCGAAAGTGCGTTGAGCGCTCTCTGCCAACAAGCAAGTTAGGTGCATAGGTTGGAGTGCTAACACTCATCAAGATCTCTCCAGTTGCGGGTTCTAAAGCCAAAATACCACCTCGCTTATTGGCAAGAAGTCGAGTTCCATACTCTTGTAAATCGATATCAATAGACAACGTAATATCTTGAGCAGGTGTCGGAAGTGTGTCTAGTTGACCGTCTTTGTAAGGTCCAATAACACGATTAAACTTATCGCGTTGTAGGTAAGACACTCCTTTTTTTCCACGAAGTGTCTTTTCGTATGTTTTTTCAATGCCCTGTCTACCAATGAGCTCGCCGCGTATGTAATATGGATTAGTTTCAAGGTCAAAATAATTCACTTCACTTATGTAGCCTAAAATGTTAGAAGCTACTTCAGTTTGATAAGCTCTCACCGACTTACGCTGAATGTACATACCCGGGAATTTCCACATTTTTTCTTGTAGAGCTGCGTAGTCTTGCTTAGAGATTTGACCTAAAAGTACAGATGGTGCTCTAAGAGAATATCGTTTGGCTTTGGTTAACCTATCGGACAGTTCGTCTTTGCTAATCCGAAGCATTTCACAAAGATTGAGTGTGTCAAAGGGTAAGACGTTTTTAGGCACAACCATCAAATCATACATGGGTTGATTAGAAACTAAAAGTTTTCCATTTCGGTCAAACATATATCCTCGTTCAGGGTATACGTATTGCTTTAGCACAGAATTTTTTAGCGATAAATCATCATACTCGTCTGAAAGTATTTGTAAGGAGAACAAACGCACAAGCATAATAACAGCAAAAAATCCAATAAGAATTGGGAAGAAGCGCGCTCTCATGACTTTGTATTTCGGGTTAGAACCAAGATGAAAGCACAAGCCAAAACGGTAATAATACTGTTCGAAATCCAAGCACTTAACAGCCAACCAATTCGTTGTGCAGTAACCACAACAAATACAAAAACAAAAAAGTGATGTGCAAAAACGACGAGTATAGTGTATTGGAACAAGCTACCAAAAGATTCTTGCTCTAATTTTAAATTATTAGGTGCAATGGTGTCTCTATATGTAGCTCGAATTAACAATGGTCGAGCATAACAAACAATTAAGCAAGAAGCCGTATGAATACCTCCCGAAAAGAAAAGAAAATCAACACAAAAACCTATAAAAAACCCCGCTAGTAATACCATCCATGAAGGCCACTCGTTAGGCAACAGAATGAGCAGTAGCACATACACAAATGGAGCGTATGGAATTCCTAGCAATACGGGATCAAAGACAAATGCCTGAACAAAAAGCAATACTAGAAACCACAACATCAATCCAGGCAGCCTATTCATCGTCACTTGTATTAATCATTTCTTTAATTACTTCAGCTGATGGGAAAACAACTGCATATACTTGATTGAGATTGGTCATGTCTTGAAACAAAGAGATACGTAAGGAGTAGTAGTTGTCATTTAGGGGGACATCTACATTTTTTACTACACCAATTTCAATTCCAGCAGGAAATACAGCAGACATGCCACCAGTTACTATTGTGTCTCCTTGCGCCACATTTGCAGCGAGTGGAACATCGGATAATACCATAGTGTTTGGGTCTAATCCGTCCCAAAATAAACTTCCAAAATGGTTGCTTTTCTTAAGCTTAGCATTTACACGCAATGACTTATTTAATAGCGAAATTACCCCACTTGTTTTGTCATTGGTATTGTACACAACACCAACTACGCCTTTAGCAGTAATTACACCCATTTCATTTTTGAGTCCTCTATTTTCTCCCACATTTAAGGTGATATGGTTGTGGTTTAGCAATATGCTATTTCGAATCACTTGTGCCGGAATAACATCAAAAGGTACAGAGTCTAGTAGTACTGCTTTATTTTCTTTTGTTATAAGTTTTGTGAGTAGATATTGATTTTCTTCAATAAGTTGTTTGTTGTGCGATTGGTGTTTGAAGTATGAAAACAATTTGTGTCGTGCTTCAAAAAAAGGAGCCGAAATGTCATTGCTAAAGGTTAAAAACGAACTTCGCTGATAATGTTGATTTTTCGAAATAAAACGAAGTGATAGACTGAAAAGAAAAACGAACAACAAAAGCGTTCCATTGCGCAGTATGCTGTTCAGTAATTTTTGCATGAGCTCACCTATTTGATCAAAACAGACTTATAGCGCTCAATGTTTTTAAGAACAGTTCCTGTTCCTCGCACAACAGCTCTTAGAGGATCTTCGGCAATAAAAATAGGGAGTTCTGTTTTTTGCGACAAACGCTTGTCTAATCCGCGCAACATAGATCCACCACCTGCTAAATAAACACCGGTATTGTAAATGTCTGCAGCCAATTCTGGAGGGGTTTGGGCCAATGTTTCCATTACAGAATCTTCAATACGTATAATAGACTTATCCAAAGCCTTGTGAATTTCCCTATACGAAATCAAAATCTCTTTAGGTTTTCCCGTAAGTAAATCTCTTCCTTGAACCGACATGTCTTCGGGTGGATTTTCTAATTCTTCAGTGGCAGACCCAATTGATATTTTTACTCGTTCAGCAGTTCGTTCTCCAATAAATAAATTGTGTTGTGTGCGCATATAATAGATGATGTCGTTGGTAAACACATCACCAGCAATTTTAACAGATTTATCACAGACAATTCCAGACAAGGCAATAACGGCAATCTCTGTTGTTCCTCCACCAATATCAATTATCATATTGCCTTTGGGTTGCATGATATCAACTCCAATCCCAATGGCTGCTGCCATGGGCTCATGAATAAGATAAACTTCCTTACCATTCACACGCTCTGCAGATTCACGAACTGCACGCATCTCTACTTCTGTAATTCCAGACGGAATACAAATTACCATACGAAGAGAAGGAGTGAAGAAGCGTTTTTTTAATGAAGGTATATTCTTGATGAACATACTAATCATTTGTTCCGAAGCGTTAAAATCTGCAATTACACCGTCTTTTAATGGGCGAATGGTTTTAATATTCTCATGGGTTTTTCCTTGCATTTGATTGGCTTCTTGACCTACCGCAATTATCTTATTGTTAGTTCTATCCATTGCTACAATGGATGGACTATCTACCACAACCTTATCATTGTGAATAATGAGTGTGTTTGCGGTACCTAAGTCAATCGCGATTTCTTCAGTTAAAAAATCAAAAAACCCCATGGAAGTAAAAATTGGTATGTAATATTACGAAATTAATGTTTAAAATGACGTACTCCAGTTATAACCATTGCCACATCATTTGCATTACAATAATCAATACTTAGTTGATCTTTAATGGAACCACCAGGTTGAATTACAGCGGTAATACCTGCTTTATGTGCAATTTCTACACAGTCGGGAAATGGAAAAAAAGCATCACTTGCCATAACAGCACCATTCAAGTCAAAACCAAAATGCGCCGCTTTTTCTATAGATTGCTTTAACGCATCAACTCTAGAAGTTTGACCTGTTCCCGATGAAATAAGCTGACCATTTTTTGCTAATACAATGGTATTGGATTTAGTATGTTTTGCAATCTTGGATGCAAATAGTAAGTCGTTTTCTTCAGAAGGGCTAACTTTTCTTTTTGTTGCTATTTGTAAAATGTCAGCACTATCGGTAATGGCATCACGGTCTTGTAAAAGATGTCCGTTAAGGCAAGATCGGAGTAATGTATTGGGCTTTGGATATTGCTTTAACTCTAACAAAATTCGATTCTTTTTTTGTTTCAATAATGCCATAGCATCAACATCAAAACTTGGCGCAATGACCACTTCACAAAATAGTTTATGGACATGCTCTGCAGTAGCCAAATCGAGAGGTTGGTTAGCAATGAGTACTCCTCCAAATGCAGAAATAGGATCTCCAGCTAACGCATCGACATAGGCCTGAGCAAGCGACTTTCGAGTTGCTAATCCACAAGCATTATTGTGTTTTAAAATAGCAAACGTTGGCTCATTATTTTCAAATTCAGACATGAGCTGAACAGCAGCATCCACATCTAGTAAGTTATTGTATGACAACTCTTTTCCGTGGTGTTTTTCAAACACTTCATCAAAATTGCCATAAAATGTTCCTTTTTGATGGGGATTTTCACCATAGCGTAATGCGGTACCATTGTTGTAGCTTAGTTTGAGCGCATTGGAATCTGTTCCACTAAAGAATGAGAAAATCTGCGTATCGTAATGAGAAGAAATATGAAAGGTGTTGGTTGCAAATCTTTTCCTGTCGGCTAAATTCGTAACGCCATTTTTTTCAATGA
>JAYPBW010000005.1:14191-17967 GCA_038124405.1 Flavobacteriaceae bacterium
TTTCAATGAGAAGGGATAAAAAATCACTATAGTCATTAACTGACGATACACATAAAACATCACGATAATTTTTGGCTGCAGCGCGAATGAGAGAAATACCTCCAATATCAATTTTTTCTATGATTTCAGCTTCGGTAGCACCAGAACGCACCGTGTCTTCAAAAGGATACAAGTCCACTAAAACAATATCCAAATGTGGAATTTCGTATGTTTTAATTTCCTCCTGATCACTTTTATTTTCTCTACGGTTTAAAATACCACCAAATACTTTTGGGTGCAGGGTTTTTACGCGTCCTCCCAAAATTGAGGGATATGAAGTCAAGTCTTCTACATGTTGCACAGGAATTCCGTGGTCTTGAATAAATGATGCGGTACCACCTGTTGAATATAGTGTAATGCCCAATTCGTGCATTTTTTTAACAATTGGTGCTAAACCTTCTTTACTGAATACGGAAACTAAGGCTGATTTGGCTTGGATAGCGTCTTGCATGTAGAAAAAATTAGAAAGAGCAAAAGTAGGAATTTTCTCTTACTAAAAAGATGTATTTACACGCAATAAAAAGGCAGAAACCAATGTGTTGACAGCTTCTAAAAAATCAGCATCTTTTTGATTAAATGCACTTGGAGTGTTGGAGTCAATATCAATTTGTCCCACATTCTTCCCATCCATAAATAGGGGAATCACAATTTCAGATTTTACATCAATGCTGCAGGCAATATAATTGTCTTGTTTTGCAACATCATCAACAATAAAATTTTGGTTGCTTTCCGCAACTTGACCACAAATTCCTTTACCGAAAGGAATCACAGTATGGTCGGTCGGTTTCCCTGCAAAAGATTTTAAATGGAGTTCTTTCTTTTTGGGATGATGGAAATAGAAACCAACCCAATCATAATTTGGAAGGTGTTGTTGTATTTCCCCACAAACCCAATCTAACCCGTGTTGTTGTGAAGGGTTTTCTTTCAGGAAATTTTCAATATTTGATAGTAAGGATGAATACATGAAAAAACTGCCCCATAGAGGGGCAGCGATTTAGTTTTTACATCATACCTGGCATGCCTCCGCCACCCATTGGCGGCATTGCAGGCGGATTATCTTCTTTAATATCCACTAAGGCACATTCTGTTGTTAAAATCATACCAGCAACCGACGCAGCATTTTCTAGTGCAATACGAGTTACTTTTTTTGGATCAATGATTCCTTTTTCTTGCATGTTACCGTAGGTGTCCGTTTTGGCATCGTAACCAAAATTTTCATCACCTTCAATCACTTTTGCTACTACAACTGAACCTTCGCCTCCTGCATTAGCAACAATAGTTCGAAGCGGCGATTCTACAGCACGTGATACAATTTGAATCCCTGTTTGCTCATCCGCATTGGCGCTTTTAAGTTTAGCCAAGCTAGGAAGTGCTTGTAACAGCGCTACTCCACCACCCGAAACGATACCTTCCTCTACAGCTGCACGAGTTGCATGCAGTGCATCATCTACGCGGTCTTTCTTTTCCTTCATTTCGACCTCCGACGCAGCTCCTACATAAAGCACTGCGACACCACCCGAAAGTTTAGCTAAGCGTTCTTGGAGTTTTTCCTTGTCATAGTCAGAAGTTGATGCCTCAATTTGAGATTTAATTTGGTTTACTCTTGCCTTGATGTCATCTGAGTTACCTGCACCGTTTACTACCGTAGTATTGTCTTTGTCGATAGTTACTTTTTCAGCAGTTCCCAACATATCAATAGTTGCATTTTCTAGAGTAAAGCCTCGATCTTCTGAAATAACCGTTCCACCTGTTAAGATGGCAATATCTTCAAGCATTGCGTTTCTACGGTCACCAAACCCTGGAGCTTGTACGGCAGCAATTTTTTGTGAACCTCGAAGTTTATTTACCACAAGTGTCGCAAGAGCCTCTCCATCAACATCTTCAGCAATAACTACAAGGGGTTTTCCACTTTGAGCTACAGGCTCAAGAATAGGAAGTAAGTCTTTCATGGTAGAGATTTTCTTGTCATACATTAAAATGTATGGTGCTTCCATATCTGCTTCCATCTTGTCTGAGTTGGTTACGAAATAAGGAGAGATGTAACCGCGGTCAAACTGCATTCCTTCAACAATGTCAACGGTGGTGTCAGTTCCTTTGGCCTCCTCAACAGTAATAACACCTTCTTTTCCAACTTTTTCAAACGCTGCGGTGATAAGTTCTCCAATTGCCTCATCATTATTTGCAGAAATAGAAGCAACTTGCTTAATTTTTTCTGAAGAATTTCCTACTTCAACGGCCTGATCGTTGAGGTTTTTTACAATAGCATCAACTGCCTTGTCAATGCCTCGTTTTAAGTCCATTGGATTTGCACCAGCAGCTACATTTTTAAGACCTTCTTTTACAATAGCTTGTGCAAGAATGGTTGCAGTTGTTGTCCCATCACCCGCAAGATCGTTGGTTTTAGAGGCAACTTCTTTAACCATTTGAGCACCCATGTTTTCAAGTGCATCTTCAAGGTCTACTTCTTTTGCAACGCTAACACCATCTTTAGTGACTTGAGGACCACCAAAAGATTTCCCAATGATTACATTTCTACCTTTGGGTCCAAGGGTTACTTTTACAGCGTCTGCAAGTGCATCCACTCCGCGTTTTAATCCATCGCGGGCATCTATGTCAAATTGAATTTTTTTTGCCATTTTGTCAATAATTTATTTAAGAAACAATTGCTAGTATATCGCTTTCGCGCATGATTAGGTAATCGCCGCCATCGAGCTTAAGCTCAGTGCCAGCATATTTCCCATACAAAACAGTATCGCCCACTTGAACAGTGATGGCATCGTCTTTGGTTCCTGGGCCTGTAGCTACTACAGTTCCCTTTTGTGGTTTTTCTTTAGCTGTATCAGGTATAATAATTCCAGACGCAGTAGTGGTTTCGGCTGCTAAAGGCTCTATTACCACGCGATCAGCTAAGGGTTTGATATTGATCGTACTCATGTGTTAAATTTATTTTTTGTTGAAATAGCAGCAACTGTGCCAATGCCTTTTTTGGAGTTTATAATCCAAAAACGCTGACAGGTTGACACCTAATTTAATTTCCGCCGTTAGGCTGGGGAATTTCTGGAAGTTGTTCAGGAATTTCCTCAGGGACTGCTTCTGGTATAACCTCTTCAATGGCATTTTCATCTACGAGTGTAGATTCATTTCCTTGCGTAGGGAGACTAATCATTGAATTAGTGACCAATACCAACACCAACAGTAATGTGGCCAATACCCATGTGCTGCGGTCTAAGAAATCGGTTGTTTTTTGAACACCACCCAGTTGCTGTGAACTGCCTCCAAACGCCGATGAAAGTCCTCCGCCCTTGGGGTTTTGTACCATTACCACCAGTATAAGCAAAAAGCAAACGATAACGGTTAATCCTAGAAAAATGGAAAATGTACTCATACTAGCTTTCGTTTTTAGCGTTCTTAATTTTTTGAATTTGGTCAGCAAAGAAACCACTTTTTTCTGGATATTTCAAAGCTAGTATTTCATATGCTTTTATGGCTTTCTTTAGATTTCCTTGTTTACGATATACTTCCGCCAATGTTTCGGTCATTAAAGTGTACTCGTCAAAATGCTGCTTTTTCGTTAAGTCTAGTTGCTTTTCGGATGACTTTGTCACGACCAATTTTGGAGCATTAGAAATAAATTCGTCTATTAGTCTACTATCAGTGTTAGATTTTGTAGGCGGATTATCAATTTGATGTAGCCATTCTAAGAAAGACTTAACTTCATTGGGTTTATTATTTATAGG
>JAYPBW010000005.1:17977-24278 GCA_038124405.1 Flavobacteriaceae bacterium
GTTCTTGAGCTGTTGTTAATTCAATTTCATTAATATTCTCAGATGGATTTTTAATCAGGTGCAACCTGTTTTTAGTGTATAAAGAACACGTTACTTTCAACTCTTCTTCTTGCTTTAGGTTGTGTTCTTGCGCTATGTCCCACCCGAGGTGGTGTATGGCTTGAAAGTAAGGATATTGTTGCGTTAAGGTTTCTAAATGAGCAAGTGTTGTTTCAGGATCATCGTTTCCTTTAACTCTAAGTTTTTCCAAATATGTTCTTTCGTGACTTACCATTTGGCTAATGATTCATTAAAAATATCCTGGGTTATACGCTCAAATAATGCCTCGTGAGCTTCCGTTTGTACAGATTGAAGTTGTGTAGAGGCATCAAAATCGTAGAAAAAACTAAACCTTTTTTCAAAATCGTCACTGTCATTTTGCGTGTTGAAATAGCGCACATTTACGGCCATTGTCAATCGGTTTTGAGCGGCTGTTTGTTGAGCAGTAGCCGTCATAGGACTAACTCTATACTGAACAATTTCACCTTCATAAATCAAATCTCCGTTTACATTGGTAAGTTCTAAATTAGTTTGATTTAATAGCATCTCTTGAATAGCATTTGTAAAATCACGATCTAAACCGGGTTCAAATACAGAACCAACTTCGTTAGCCGCGTTGTTAACAAAGAAATTCACCTGTACAGTTTCTGCTCCTTCGGGAATAGAAGCTCCTGTGAAGGAGTAATACTTACAACTGCAAAGCAATAAGAAACCAAAAAACGCAGCTTTTTTCATGCTATAAATCTAAGTCAAATTGCTTTATTTTTCTATATAAAGTTCTTTCAGAAATGCCAAGCTCAGCAGCAGCAGCTTTTCTCTTTCCGCTATTGCGCTCTAGGGCTTTTACAATGAGCTCTAACTCTTTGTCATGCAATGATAACGTTTCAGCTTCCTGAACTTCTTCTGCAAAATCAAATGTATCGTTTTGATGTGCTTTTTCGGCTACTGACGTAGTTGTAGGCCGAAAAGAAATGGTTTCTTCCGTATGATCTTCTTCTCCGTAAATTTTCTGAATCAGTCCTTCATGTTGTGCTTTGGCCTGATCTAAATTTGACGCATTCATGAGTTCATGAGTGAGTTTTTTTAAGTCATTTAAATCAGATTTCATATCAAACAACACTTTGTATAATATTTCACGCTCTGAGGCAAAATCTCCGCCTTTATTTTTAGCATCAATAACAGCAGGCAAGTTGGTTTTAGAATCCGGCAGGTATTGTCTAAGAATAGCAGCATTGATATTACGTTCTTGTTCAAGAACAGAAAGCTGCTCTGCAATATTGCGTAATTGTCGAATATTTCCAGCCCATTTTTGTTGTTCTAACATTATTTGAGCATTTTCTTTAAGCCTAACTGTAGGCATACGGTATTTTTGAGCGAAATCTGCTGCAAATTTTCGAAATAACAAATGAATATCTCCTTTTCGATCACGCAGTGGAGGGAGATTTATTTCTACTGTGCTTAACCTGTAATATAAATCCTCTCTAAATTTTCCTTTATGGATAGCTTCCATCATTTGAACATTGGTTGCAGCCACAACACGAACATCTGTTTTTTGGACTTTTGAAGAACCAACCTTTAAAAACTCTCCATTTTCTAACACACGTAATAAGCGCACTTGAGTAGCAAGCGGTAATTCACCTACTTCATCTAAAAAGATAGTACCACCGTGCGCAACTTCAAAATAGCCACTTCGGGTTTGGGTTGCCCCTGTAAATGCTCCTTTTTCATGCCCAAAAAGCTCCGAATCAATTGTGCCTTCGGGAATGGCGCCGCAGTTTACAGCAATAAATTTACCGTGTTTTCTATTAGATAATTGGTGGATGATTCGTGGAAATACTTCCTTTCCGACACCAGATTCACCCGTAACTAATACCGATATTTCAGTAGGAGCAACACGAAGGGCTTTTCCAATTGCAAAATTAAGTTGCGGATCGTTTCCAATGATACCAAACCGCTGCTTTATGTTTTGAACATTATCCATGATGATATTTTTGTGTTGATCCAAAACCTACGGCTTTTCCTATGAGGGTTGCCGAAGTACATTCTTCGATAGTTACTTGAACAAAATCTCCAACTGCATAGTGTTCTTTGGGAAACACTACCACTGTATTTTGTTGCGTTCTACCGCTCCATTGCTCACTCGATTTTTTAGAGGCTTTCTCTATAAGTACTTCAACAGTTTTACCTAAAAATTGATTGTTTCTGTACTTGCCGTGTTGTTGTTGTAGTGCTACAATTTCTTGCAAGCGTCTTTTTTTAACCCCTTGAGCTACATTGTCTTCAAGTTTCTTTGCAGCAGGTGTTCCAGGTCGTTCAGAATACATGAACATAAAACCAAAATCATACTTCACGTACTCCATAAGACTCAAGGTATCTTGATGGTCTTGTTCAGTTTCATCTGGAAATCCGGCAATCATATCTTGTGAGATGCCGCAATCGGGAACAATACGTCTAATGTCATCAATCAACTCCATATATTCTTCACGAGTGTGCTGACGATTCATAGCTTTTAAAATGGCATTGCTTCCAGACTGTACTGGAAGGTGAATGTAATTGCAAATATTAGAATGTTTTGCCATGATATGCAGCACATCTCTTGTCATGTCTTGAGGATTTGAGGTAGAAAATCGAATACGAATTCCAGGATGAGCTTGCGCCACTAGATCCAGAAGTTGATGAAAGTGAACGGCTGTTTTTTGTTGCAACGCACTTGCTTTAGAAAAATCTTTTTTAGGGCCTCCACCATACCACAAATAGCTATCAACATTTTGCCCCAACAGTGTTACTTCTTTGTAGCCTGCTTTAGCAAGGGTTTCCATTTCTTCCAAAATACTTTTCGGATCTCTGCTACGTTCACGACCGCGTGTAAATGGAACTACACAAAATGTACACATGTTATCGCAACCGCGTGTAATGGAAACAAAAGCAGTAACTCCATTTGATTGTAATCGCACGGGTTGAACATCTCCGTACGTTTCTTCTTTAGACAAGATTACATTTACGGCATCTCGTCCGGCTTCTACTTCGGCAACTAAGTTTGGGAGGTCTTTGTATGCGTCGGGACCAACAACCAAATCCACAATTTTCTCTTCTTCTAAGAAGGCACTTTTAAGGCGTTCTGCCATGCATCCCAAAACACCTACTTTTACATTGGGATTTGATTTTTTTACTCCCTGAAACGCTTCGAGACGATTACGAACAGTTTGTTCTGCTTTTTCTCTAATAGAGCAGGTGTTCACCAAAATAAGATCGGCATCATGGAGTTGAGTCGTGGTTTGATAACCTGCCTCTCCAAGTATAGAGGCTACGATTTCACTATCAGAAAAATTCATTTGACAGCCATACGACTCAATGAACATTTTCTTGTTTGAACTACTATTTTGTGAATCGAGTTCTAAAACCTCGCCATTAAAGGCGTTTGGGTTTTTGTGTTCTAGCTCTTTAGATGAATGCATTCATTACACTTTTCAGCCTGTAAATTTACAAAATATCAATGGAATTGACATTTTGTCATGCCACTTAATTAGTTGTGAGGTAGTCTAGGTTTTAGTATTCCGTAGCAATAGGTTCCAAGAATTGCAAATCCTAAAACTACAAGCACGGGTACAAAGCCAGCTCCAATTAAAACATAAATAGGCCCCGGGCATGCCCCTGTAAGTGCCCAGCCTAATCCAAAAATAATACCTCCAAACAAAGGAGCTTTTACCAGTTTAGCTTTAGGAGTAATTGTAATATCTTCCCCAAAAAAAGAGCGAAGTTTAAAACGTTTTATGGATTGCGTGATGAATAGCCCAAGTGTAACGGCAGCTCCAATAATACCATACATGTGAAATGATTTGAATTGAAACATTTCGTAAATACGAAACCATGATGCCGCTTCAGACTTTATCATGATGATACCAAATAAAACCCCAATTCCAAAGTAAAGTGCAACTCGTTTCATAATAGATTTGGTAAAATAAAGTGATTCATTAACAGCCCACCGATAAAAAAACCAATTACGGCAATAAGTGAAGGTAATTGTAAATTGCTAAGCCCCGATATAGCATGACCAGAAGTACAACCACCAGCATATCGAGTTCCAAATCCAACAAGAAAGCCACCAATAGCCAGTAAAATGAGTGTCTTGGGATTTGAAAATGCTTCATTGCTAAAAAATTGATTGGGCATAAAATCTGTGCCTGCACCACTTACACCCATAGCCTCGAGTTGTGTCACTACATCTTGATGTATCTCTCCAACAGAACCGTTAGACATAAAATGAACCGCAATGAATCCACCCAAAGCAGCACCAAGGGCGACCACCAAGTTCCAGCGATATTCACGCCAATTGAAATTAAAAAAAGAGGTTTTTTTACCCGCGCCAGCCATAGCACACAGCGTTCGAAGGTTTGAGGACATGCCAAATTGTTTTTCACTGAAAAGCAACAAAAACAAGACCAAAGCAATTGCAGGACCGCCAATATACCATGGCCAAGGGTCAGTTATTAAATTCATTTTTGTTAAAATTTGGACAAATATAATAACACAACTAAAATGGTGAAATCATATGTTTTTGTTCCTATTTCAGAGACTAAATGGTGTTGAATCACAAAAAATTAATGCTGTTACAATTTTCACAAACCATAAATTCTTCTACTTTTGTTTCGAAAATTTCACCAATGTCCAAGAATTTAGTCATCGTAGAGTCCCCTGCAAAAGCCAAAACTATTGAGAAGTTTTTGGGAGAAAAGTTTAAAGTGGTTTCTAGCTATGGGCATATTTCTGACCTTCCAGCTAAAGAGCTTGGTGTAGATGTTTCGGGTGATTTTAGCCCCAGTTATATTGTTAATGACGACAAGAAAAAGGTAGTTAGGGAATTACGCACTTTAGCTAAAAAAGCAGAGATGGTGTGGTTGGCAAGTGATGAAGATCGAGAAGGAGAAGCCATAGCATGGCACCTTTCTGAGCAACTCGATTTAGACCAAAAAAACACCAAACGTATTGTGTTTCATGAAATTACAAAAAATGCAATTAAGCATGCTATTGAACATCCAAGAAATATAAACCAACATTTGGTAGATGCGCAACAGGCACGTAGAGTACTTGACCGTTTAGTCGGATACGAATTATCTCCTATACTTTGGAGAAAAGTAAAAGGAGGCTTATCGGCTGGTCGTGTTCAGTCTGTTTCGGTACGTATTTTGGTTGAACGTGAACGAGAAATAGAAGCTTTTGTTCCCACCGCTGCATTTAAAATTCAAGCAGAATTTTCTACAAGTGCAGGAAAAATAGTTAAAGCTACATCGAACAAAACATTTACTTCTGCTGATGATGCAACTTCATTTTTAACTCAAAATATTGGAGGCAATTTTCAAGTAAATTCACTTGAGAAAAAACCAGCTAAGAAATCACCTACCGCACCGTTTACAACTTCAACACTTCAACAAGAAGCCTCACGAAAGCTTGGATTTTCGGTGAGTCGTACCATGTCCAATGCGCAACGACTATATGAAGCCGGACACATCACATACATGCGAACAGATAGCGTTAATTTATCTAAACAAGCCTTAAATGAGGCCAAAGAAGTAATTACAAATTCGTATGGTTCGGCGTATGCGAAAACACGTACTTACAAAACCAAAAATAAAGGGGCGCAAGAGGCACACGAGGCTATTCGACCAACAAACTTAAATAGCATGCGTGTTGATGCGGCTCCAGACGAACAACGCTTGTATGAGTTGATTTGGAAGCGTACCATTGCATCGCAAATGAGTGATGCTCTATTAGAAAGAACAGTTGTTCAAATTAGAGCTGATAAACATCAGGTTGAGTTTACTGCTCGTGGGGAAGTGATCACATTTGAAGGGTTTTTAAAAGTATATCTTGAGGGGAAAGATGAGGAGGAAGAAACAACCGAAGGCTTACTTCCCAAAATGATTCAAGGGGATAATGTAGACCTGAAATTATTAACCGCTACAGAGCGTTTTACTCGTCCTCCAGCACGCTACACAGAGGCTTCTTTAGTTAAAAGGCTTGAAGAACTTGGGATTGGCCGTCCTTCTACCTATGCGCCCACAATCACGACCATAATCAACAGGAAGTATGTTGAAAAAGGTGCTGTTGAAGGTGCCGAGCGCAATTATACGCAACTATCACTTGTGGGTAATGCTATTGAAAAACAAACACTTACAGAGCGTGTAGGTTCTGAAAAAGGAAAATTAGTCCCAACCGATGTTGGGAGGTTGGTTAATGATTTTTTAGTGACCAACTTTTCTAATAT
>JAYPBW010000005.1:24288-28391 GCA_038124405.1 Flavobacteriaceae bacterium
ATATTGTGGACTACAACTTTACTGCGAAAGTAGAACAAGGGTTTGACTCAATTGCCCTTGGTAAAGAAGACTGGAAAATGATGATGAAGTCGTTTTATAACGATTTTCACCCCGTTGTAGAAGATGTGCGTGAAAATGCACAGCGTGAAATAGGAGAACGTATTTTGGGTATAGATCCAAAATCAGGTCGTCAATTAAGTGTTCGTTTAGGAAAATTCGGTGCTATGGCACAGATTGGTACTGCCGAAGATGAAGAAAAACCACTTTTTGCAAGTCTTCACCCCGATCAACAGTTGTCAAAAATCACCTTTGAAGAAGCGTTAGATTTGTTTAAACTGCCTATGCATTTAGGTGAATTTGAGTCCGAAGCTGTAGAAGTGAACAATGGCCGTTATGGGCCTTATATTCGCCACGGTAAATCCTTTATTTCCTTGCCCAAAGGAAAAAACCCCTTAACGACTACTCTAGAAGAAGCCTTGTCATTACTCCAAGAGAAACGCCTTGCTGATGCTCCTATTGCTACCTATGAGGAATTACCCGTTACGAAGGGAGTTGGTAGGTTTGGCCCTTTTATTAAGTGGAATGGTTGGTTTATAAACGTGTCCAAAAAGTATGACTTTGATGCGCTTTCCAAAGATGATATTGCCACACTTATTGAAGACAAAAAGAAAAAAGAAGCCGAACGCATTGTGAAAAACTGGGAGGAAGAAGGTGTTCGAATTGAAAAAGCACGTTGGGGGCGTCATAACTTGATGAAAGGCAAACAAAAAGTGGAGCTTTCCAAAGATGTGGATGTTTCTAAAATGACACTAACTCAAGCAATGAGTCTTCTGGAAAAACAAAAGCCCAAAAAAAAGCGTACTAAAAAGAAATAGGTGGATTTCGAATTTTTAAATCCTATAGATGATACATTATTGGCGCATAACTTAATGTTGCCAAACCAAGTCTTAGGAAGAAATTTACGTATCCATACACGAAAAGAAGGTTTTCCTAACATAAAGGAAATTCAAGTGGCATTCATCACACTCGAATCTCGATTGAGCGCCGGAGAGTCCATCCATTTTCGATTTAGAAAACAATTTTATCAACTCTTTTCTGGTAATTGGGATTTTGTTTGTGCAGACTTAGGTGTTCTACAAGCAGGCGATAGCGAAGAAGATACCCTTTTCGCCCTTCAAACCCTTACTAAAGAACTACACCAACGAAATATTTTAACACTAGTCATCGGAGGTGAACAGGAGAATACGTTAGGGTTGTTTAGAGGGCTTAGCAAGATGAATACCTTTACTAACTTAACCTCAATTGATGCACGGTTTGACTTTGGCTCACCTGGGATTTTAGTTTCAGATGACAGTTATATGTCGCAAATCATCACAGAAAAACCTAACAATTTGAAGCAGTTTACCAACTTGGGTTATCAGAGTTATTATGTTTCTCAAGAGGAGCTAGACTTGATGCAAAAGTTGTTTTTTGATGCATATAGATTAGGAGAGTTAAGTAGTGACATTCACGAATCGGAACCTATTTTACGTGATACGGATATTTTATCTGTTGACTTTAACGCTATAAAAGCTACCGAACTAGATTATGGTAATGGGTTTCCGAACGGTTTTAATGGCTCACAAATATGTAGTTTAATGCGCTATGCGGGTCTTAGTGACCGAATCAGCGTGTTAGGTTTGTTTGAAATTCCGGCAACTTACAGAACAGATCAGCTTTTAGCACAAATGGTATGGTATGTTTTAGAAGGTTATTGCCACAGAGTGAATGAATATCCATTTTCAACGAAATCGTCGTGTACTAAATTTGTTGTGCCCTTAGATCAAGAGACGCTGACCTTTTATAGAAGCGATAAGAGCCAACGTTGGTGGATTGAGGTTCCAAAAGAAGGGTTATATAATAATAATACTCAAATAACGTTATTACCATGTGCTGAAAATGACTACCGGATGGCGCAAAAAGGTGAAATTCCTGGCAGATGGTGGAAATCAGCGCAACGAAGTATGCATTAAATTCCATATTTTTGGAGAATCACTTTAAACTATTAGAGTAGTTAATTTTAAAAATTGAATGAAAAAGGTATTGCTAATCCTACTTACAGCATTAACTATAATTGGTTGTGGCAAAGGCAATCAAGGTGAACTAGTTGGTGTTAAGCAAAAAAAGTTTTTTCCTACCACACCTCATGGCATGCTGCAAACGATAATATTACGCGGACGGTTACTTTACGTTCCTTTTGGATGGACGAAACCGAAATCACTAACGCAGAATATCAACAATTTGTTGAATGGGTAAAAGATTCTATTATTAGAACTGAACTTGCCAAAGCAGCACTGCTTAATGGCGGCTATTTTTCAATATCTGAGTTTCCTACTTCTGACGACGAGATTGATTCAAATCCCATACTACAATATCTTCCTCTGTATGATAAGGACGCTATTCAAGATGGCAATGATGATGAAAAAAGCGGTTACCAACAATATTTAGAGGAAAACTTCTCTGATGTGGTATCAAATTATTATGAAACCGAAGATGCACCAGACGACCAATTTCACTATCACCTTCCATTAAACAGAGATGTTGATATTGTAAAAGAGCGCGAAGATTATCCCGACGTTGAGTATGCTAGAGTTTTTGAGGAAACAATTTATTTACCCGAGAGTGAATGGTTTAACGGAGAACCCGCTTTGAATACAGATCTTTTAAAATATCGATTTGCTACGGTTGATATGAATGAGGCGGTTTCGAATCCCGACAGCGCGCGTTCTGATTTTGCTCGATATGAAGTGAGGGAAATTTATCCTGACACTACGGTTTGGATTAAAGACTTCAAATACAGTTACAATGAGCCGATGCACAATGACTACTTTTGGCACCGAGCCTATGCCAATTATCCAGTGGTTGGTATAACATGGCACCAGGCGAGAGCATTTGCCCATTGGCGTACAAAAATTCGAAACGACTATTTACGTAGTAGAAAAAAACGCAAATCCACTACTGGAAAATTCAGATTGCCAACAGAAGTTGAGTGGGAATATGCAGCTCGCGGAGGTCTAGAATCTGCTATTTATCCATGGGGCGGTCCGTACTTGACCGATGACAGAGGTTGTTTTATGGCTAATTTCAAGCCCCAACGTGGAAATTATGCAGCGGATTTATCGCTTTATACAGTCGAGGCAGACTCATACGAACCAAACGATTATGGTCTTTACAACATGTCTGGTAATGTGTCTGAATGGACCAACTCTACATATACGAAAGACACCTATGAGTTTATGACCACTGTAAATCCGAATTATGATAATTTTAGTGATACCCAAAAGGTAACACGGGGTGGTTCATGGAAAGATGTAGCCTATTACCTTCGCGTTGCATCTAGAGACTATGAATACGCTGATAGCGCTAGAAGCTATCTAGGGTTTCGATTAGTGCGAGACTATTTAGGAACCACAGAAGTACAACAACAATAAATGATTATGAAAAAAAATAAATTCCCAATACCTGAAAATGTATTAGAACTCCTATTTGGACTAGGTGCTGCAGTTGTAATTATTGGAGCATTATTGAAAATTACCCACAGCGAATTTGTGTTTTCTGGAAACACTTGGTTGACGGTTGGTCTTATAACGGAAGCAGTTATATTTACCATTACCGGATTAAGAGGTTTTGTACTTCTTCGTGATACGTCTCCGAAAACTTCTGATGAAGATGTTGCTGACCTAGC
Source organism: Flavobacteriaceae bacterium (assembly GCA_038124405.1). GTDB lineage: Bacteria > Bacteroidota > Bacteroidia > Flavobacteriales > Flavobacteriaceae > UBA7446. The sequence continues at coordinate 28,013 of JAYPBW010000005.1, forward strand.
TGGAATTGCTGCCGAAGCGCAAGCACTTAAATCAGCTTATAAAAATGCTACTTCCCAACTCGAAACATTAGGGGCTAATCTTTCCTCTGCTGTTTCGGCTACTGGTAGTTTAGAAGTTCCTGCAGACTTGCCTCAAAATATGTCGAGCTTAAACGACAATGTTGCACAGACAAATGCTGCATTATCTGATTTGTCAAAAGCATATTCAGCAACTAAAGATGCGGTAGCAACCGAGCCTGCTGCACACGAAAAAGTGGTAGATAATATGAATGACCTTCAAGCTGAACTTTCTACTTTGAAAAGTACAATAGCAGATTTAAATGCCAAATATGCTGACATTCTTGGCGCAATGAAAAACTAGTTATGGCTGGAGCAAAGC
>JAYPBW010000005.1:28401-33190 GCA_038124405.1 Flavobacteriaceae bacterium
GCGTTGAACATCAGTAAGGAAGTGTTGGCCACGCTGGGCTTGATTAACGATGACATTACTAACGCAACTCAAGATTTGATTGCAGATAGTAATGAAAAATACACTATGTTTAGCAACAACATAAACAACGAATACTACAAAGTTGCTGCTGAGAGCACCCCTCAAATTAAAACTGTTACAGATGAATATCACTCCTATATTGAATCATTAAAACAACAGTTGATTCAAAGTGGTGAAAATGGATATCGCAGAGCGCGTGAGGATAAATCAACTGGAGTTGTTGACACAATTGTGGATTATCAAACCATGGATAAGTCGCAATATTTAGACGAGTTCTTTTTTATGAGTGGTTCATACACTGAGCAAGGAGAAGAGTTTGTAAATCGGTTTTCAAAATTTCCAGATCAAATTCAAACAGTTTTGGATGCTTTTGTAGCAGCAGATTTAGAAAAAGATCCGCCCTCTGATGAGTTGCCTGAAGGAGAATATGCAGATTTTGACTTTTCGTTCTTAACAGATCTTAATCAGCGTTTTGCATATTCAGAAAATGTGCTAAATAGAGATGGAAAATACATGCCTTACTTAAATTATCACTTTGAAGGGTTCCCTCTTATTGCTTCCCTCTCTAAGTTGACTAAAATCCAATCTGATATTCGTTTTGTTGAGAACAAGATTTTAGAGAATATTTTAAGTACAATTAACGCCCATGAAGGAGGTTTGAATAAATATCAAACGTTACTAGAGTCTTCAAAGTCATCGTACTATACAAATGAAGTAGTAGATGCCTCTGTTGTAATGGGTAAAAAGGATTCTAATTTTAAGCCAAGCCGAGTAGAGTTATCACTTAATGGACGCCCTATGGTGTTGGGTCGAGATTTTACCATCGCGGCTGGAGGAGTTCAGTTATACAAAAGATTTAGTGCACCTGGTTCATATAAATTAACGGGGACATTGTTTTTTGAGCGAAACAATGAAGAACAATCAGTAGATGTTGCTCAAGTAATCTCTGTCATAGATAAGCCAAACGATGCTGTGATTTCAGCCGATCAAATGAAAGTGGTTTATCGTGGCTTGCCAAACGACTTGTCTATTTCAATTCCTGGAATACCAAACAATAAGCTTAGCGTTCGTGCTACCAATGGAAAGATTCGTCGAAAAGGAAATAAGTTTTTAGCTATTCCCGACGGAGATAAAGTAGGGAAGAGCATGCGTATTTTTGTTTCTGGCGAAATAAATGGTGCTACTATTAATGCGCCAGGGCAAGATTTTCGTATAAAGCCACTACCAGCGGCTTTAGGCTCGATAGATCTTGGCAGCAAACTAGGAAAATTTAATAGCGGTGACATTATTCGTGAGTATGTTCCAGCTGGAACGATTGCAGCTAAATTCCCTGACGACTTTGATTACAACTTAAACGTAACAGTCAAAAGTTTTAATATTAAAGTTGGTAGTCGTGCTGCCATTCCTATTAGGTCTAATCGGATAAAAGATTCTCGTGTGATTCGCTCCTATTTAGACAATGCTTCAAAAGGCGACCTCATCTTTATCTATAATATTGATGCGCAGGTGCGTACAGAAGATCAAATAATTGATAATATCAAAGTAACAGACTTTGCCTTAACTATTAAGTAATGAAAACGTATTTTGGATTCGTGTTGATGTTGGTTCTGGGCTGTAGTTTCTTACAAGCTCAAATCAATGTGTTGAACGCCGACCAACCTGATGAAGTTGGGGTGCTTTCTGATGATCAAAAAGAAGCACTTAGCGAAAAAAAATATCTAGAATATCCATTTGTTGATGAAAAGGATATTATGTGGAGTAAAATTGTATATGAAGAAATTGACCTTTCTGAGAAATTTAATCATCCGTTACTTTTTCCAAAAGACGGTCTTTATAATAGCGAAAGAAGATCTCTTTGGCGGACCATCCGCGAGGCAATTCTTTCGGGTAAGGTTTCTAAAATTTATAACGATGCAAATCCAAACTTTACAGAAACCTTTGACATCGAAACTTTTACTAGAAGACTTGAAAATAGCGACGGCCCCGAGATTGTACCCCTAAAATCAATGGATATTGTCTCGTATAAGATTAAAGGAATTTGGTATGTAGATAAGCGTATTGGTGAAATGCGATATAGACTACTAGGAATTATGCCAAGAGGGAAAGACATGAACAACCTTGAAAATGATGACCCTGTAGATTTATTTTGGTTGTGGTACAAAGATCTACGTCCGATACTTCACAAACAACTTGTTTTTGACGATAGAAATAACGCAAGCCGTGTCACATTTGACCAATTGCTTACCTCTAGACGTTTTACAGCACGTATTTATGCAATAGACAATGTATTCAATGACCGAGCTGTAGATCAATATGTAGATGACCCATTTATGCAGTTAATAGAGTCTGAACGTCTAAAAAATGTTATTCGAGACTTTGAGCAAGATCTCTGGGCAAACTAACTCTTTTACAAACCCACATTTGTGGGTTTTTTTATGCAACGTGATATACTTATTGTAGGATTTGGACTTGCTGGTTGGGCACTTACAGAGGCCTGTAAGCAAAAGGGTATGTCGTTTGTTGTTTTTGATCCATTACAAGAAACCACCTCAAGAATTGCTACGGGAATATACAATCCTGTTTTACTCAAAAGATTTAATGCTATTTGGGAAGCAAAAACACTAATGGAACATGCGATGCCCATGTACAGTAATTTTAACTATGCTAAAAGGGCTAGTTGTATTAATCGTGTTTTTTCTAACGCTGCCGAACAAAATCAATGGATTGTAGCTACTGACAACCCTGTTTTAAGCTCTTATCTTGAACCAAACATTCGGGTAAACACCAACGAAAATATTAACGCAGCAGATGGTGTAGGCAAGGTGTTGCATACGGGCTGGATCGACACCAACCTACTGCTAACAAAAGCCCAAGAGGCACTTTCCAATGAGTTGTGTTTTGAAAAAGAATATTTTGACTACAATCAACTTTCGTGGACTTCAAACCGTGTTAACTACAAACACTGGCAGGCAAAAAATATAGTTTTTGCGGAAGGCTTAGGTATACAAAAAAATCCGTGGTTTTCTAACATTCCTGTTGTTCCTAACAAAGGAGAATGGTTAATTGTTAGATGTAGAGAGTTGCATCTTTCCGAAATTCTTAAAGGAAGTGTTTTTGTAGTTCCACTGGCAGACGACACTTACCGAGTAGGCGCTACGTATGCAAGAGAATTTGAAAACACATTGCCTTCGGAAATTGGTAAAGACTGGCTAATAAAGCAATTTAAAAAGCTAATTAACCTTCCATTTGAGATTTTGCACCATGGTGCTGGACTCAGACCAACAATTCCCGATAGAAGACCTGTGATAGGAATGCATCCAAAAAATCATAAGATGTGGTGTATTAATGGACTAGGATCTAGGGGAGTTTTGTGGGCACCTTATTTAGCAAATACCACTGTTTCTGCATTAAATGACACACAATCTATCCCTGAAGCACTCCATGTAAACCGTTTTTTGATAGGTAAATAAAAGGTTTTGACTAAGTTTTCTTGGTTGTTAACAAATTCTAGTCATTTTCAACTACTAGAAGTATTCAAATATAATTTTAGAACTATTTTGTAACTTACACATTATCATATACTTATAATTATTTATCGAAGAAACTCATTATTTTACATTAAAAATTCTTTATTTTTTAGAATTTGTGAATAAGAAGTACATTTTTATGCGGTTTACAGGTTTAATATGCACTTTTTTTATTAACTTTAGAAAAATTAATTAAATATGGCTTACTCATTTCAAAACAGTAAAGGTAAAACGTATTACCTGCATACTAAAGATGTTACATTAAAAGGAGGAAGAAATCAAACTATTTACTACTTCGCTAAAGACCAGCGTTCAAACGCTTGCGATTTGCCAGCTGGAAAAAAAGTAGTAGAAAATGAGCGTACTGGACTTCCATTTGTAAAGTCTGCTTAATATTTTTAAGCAAACCGTAAATTTTAAACCCTGCCATTTGGCGGGGTTTTTTATTATCGCATGGGAATCCAACGTCCGGTTGATGTAGCTGTTGGCATAAACCAAATAAAGTCAACGGATTCGTATAAATAGCCGCTCGTGGGGGTATCAAATAATTCTACTAAACCACCTCCGAATTGACTGTATTCAATTGGTGTGCTTGAAGCAGTGTTATAGGTTCTTATGATTGGGTTTTCGTTTTCACCCTCAACAATTGTAATTTTCTTCCCATTATAAGTTTCATTTAACGCTTCTAGTTCTATATAAATATTTCCGGAAGCATTTTCAAAAACGATTATATCTACCGTATCAATATAAACATCATCTGGCTTTGAGATGTTGCCATTTCCAGGCCCTCCAACAACATACGGGTTAGTACTTGGAAACGCATTCCCAGCTATCTCAGTTTTAATGTTAATCCTAAAGTCTGTAGAATTTAGATAACTACCACCATCAGATCCGGATGTGATTAAATTTCCACTATCAATACTTACAATAGTTTGATTATCTGTATTGTCAAGGTATGGCGACAAGTCTACCGTTGTGGTGCTATTTGACAAACTGAGGTTATCCCCCGTAAGGCTTAGGTTTTGAATTTCGTTTGTTGAATCGGCATCTGCATCATTTACAAGCGACACCAAGTCTACAGATGTTGGGTTTCCACTTTCAATACCAATTTCTAATGTTGTTCCTGTTAGTGTAGCTGAGGTAAGGTTTTGATTATCTGTATTGTCAAGGTATGGCGACAAGTCTACCGTTGTGGTGCTATT
>JAYPBW010000005.1:33290-35392 GCA_038124405.1 Flavobacteriaceae bacterium
TGACAAACTGAGGTTATCCCCCGTAAAGCTTAGGTTTTGAATTTCGTTTGTTGGGTCAGGGTCAAGGTCATCATTGTTGCCAGCCACCCATTCTGATCCATTGAAAATTAGCACTTGGTTAGCGATAGGAGTAGTGGTTATATCAACATCATTTAAATCTTCAAGACCGCCGTCAAATTCAATGATAACAGGATCCGCATTGGTTCCAATTCCATTCACAATTATAGGATCAACCCCTAGCGTGAAAATGTTGGAAGCTTGAGAGTTAAGAGCATAAAAGGCAAACGGCACGTAATTGAGTTCGTCGTAGGCAATTTCATCCCAATTAGAACAAGAAGCTGAATAATCAAGTTCTACTTTTAAAAACTTTGCAGTACCGTCCCATTTCAAAACATCAAGTCTTCCTGGAACTGACGGGAAATCTCCTCTTCCAATAATTAAGTTAACCTGCCCGAAATAATCGGTAGTGGTGTTATGAATTTCACTATACTCAAAAGTATTAGTATTGTCAAAAATGCTAAACCGAAAACAAACATCTTTTTCAGAGTAAGGAGTGACTTTAGAGTCTATTCCAGGAAGCTCTACAGTCGGGTACAATACAACCCCTTGATATGAAATTCCACGAGGTTCTTGCGCTTGTAAAACTCCAACAATTATAAAACTCAAAAGAATGCTTCTAGCTATAGCCATAATCTAATTCCCAATCCTATTTGTGAAGTGTTAATTTTAAAGTCTTCATCTGTATCTGTAATATTCAGCATAGGAATATAATCTAATGTTAAAATTAAACTAATTATATCAGATGCATCAAATTGCATTTTAGCACCTAAAATTGGAGAAAACCAAATCCCCTTAAAGTCTTCGACTCCCTTTAAATCATAAATATTAGAATCAATTCTTTGTGTACCATTCAGCAAAGTAGATAGCTGAATTCCTGCATTTATGTATACGTTAAAATCCGTACATGAGGCACAATGCCTTCTATTTGCAAGAGATAAGACATTAAAATGTGAGGAGGTGAAAAACCCTAAAAATTGGGTTTCATAGTTAAGTTCGGTGGTTATAACATTTCCTAGACTATTAGCTTGAAAAAGTGAAGTGCCAAAACTAATCTCGTGAACTTTTAACAAATCTCGAATTAGAGATAATCGAATAAACTGACCTTTTGAGCTATAAAAATTTTTAGAAGGGCCTTCGGATTTATGGCTGTAAACTGCCGAAGTTTGACCATATTCAAACATTAAACTCTGAGCAGAGAGAGTGGTGATACCTGTGCAGAAGAGCAAAAAAAGCAATGTTGTTTTAAAAAACTGCATTATATTTATGTGAGCATGAAAATTACAACAATTATTTGTTTTAGTGCAATGTCAATCTTTTATCTCAATGCACAAGATATTCCAAGAGAAGCATTACACTCTGGTACCAATTTTAATACTACACGTATTCGACATACAGTAGGACAACCTATTGCAACTGCATCAACAAACTCTTTTTTGTATGGTTATCAAGCTCCTATTTTAATGCAAACGATGCGTGATACTACTCCAGAAATTCTTGTTTACCCAAATCCGGTAACTTCAGTGTTGCATATTTCCACTACCACATTGGAGTATCACTACAGGCTATCAACAATTGTGGGTCAGATGGTAAAAGAAGGTAATTTAAATAATACAGATAGTACTTTAAATTTAGAGGAGTTGCCACGAGGGGTTTTTGTTTTTACGCTTTTTAATGCCTCTAGTGAAGTTGTAAAGGAATTAAAGTTATTAAAAAGATAACCTATAAAGAGCTTAACGTTGGCATCTCCAACAACCAAAGCTGCTATTAAATATAGAATTAAAGGTGTAAGTTACTGTAATTTCATGTACTCCATGAGTTCCCATTAAGCCGCTTAGGTTTAAATCGTAAGAATATCCCACTTTGATGTTATCCCAAACAAAGCCAGTGGTGAGATTTAAGGAATTTATAGTGTGCGATTTTTCATTGTATTTAATAGGACTTGTAGCTAAAATAGCTCCTAGAGTAAAGCCGCCAGAGGTTTCAAGTTCTGTTCCAAAATCAAAACGCTTGTACACTCCTTGATTCATAAAGTTTAGCATAAA
>JAYPBW010000005.1:35439-39078 GCA_038124405.1 Flavobacteriaceae bacterium
TTGTCAAGCTCATAAGTGTACCCTGCATGTAGGCTGTAAAATATGTCAAGAGGTTCGTTTTGGTCAAATTCAAACGAAATATTGGGTTTGTTCATATGACGCATACTAAAACCTATCCAAAGTTTATCATTCATAATAAGCCCACCTGCAGAGACATCAAAAAAGTTTGCCGTTGTATTGAGTAATATAGGGTCTATAGACCTTATATTTATAACGCTATTTGGAATATCAATTTGATCTTCAAGTAAAAGAGAGTCGAAACTAAAATCTTTATTGCCAAATCCTACGCTCAAACTAGGTATAAAAACCCAATCATCTGTAAGTTCAACTCTGTAGGCGTAATTCAACGTAGCCTGAGTAAATCGATATCTGGTATGAGTTTCTAGTAAATTTAAAAGTGAAATCCCAAATCCGCTATTTATATTTTCTACATAGGCATTAAAGTTTGCAAATTGAGATGAGAGATTATAGTTTAATCCAGACCACTGTGTTCGGTGTGCAATGTTAATTTTGGTACTACCATTTACAGCAGCAAACGAAGGGTTTATTGTTTCAGGGACGTTATAGAATTGAGTGAAAATAGGATCTTGTCCAAAAAAATTCAGACTACTAAAAATCATCAAACCTACTAGAAGATGTTTCATTTTATAAGTGTAAGAGGTCCTGTTTTTGCTATTTTAATATCGTTTCTAGAAATTGCTTCTACTTGATAAATGTAGTATCCATTTTCAGCTGGTTTTCCATCAACAAATCCATCCCAACCATTAAAAATATTTGTGGTACTTACTTCGCTGTATAGTAGTCCGCCCCAAGTGTCGTAAACACTAATTTTAACTTCTTTCATGCCTAAATAAACAGGTCTAAACACATCGTTTACTCCATCATTGTTTGGCGTAAAGGCATTTGGAATTTCAATTTCGTATCCATCTCCAACAACTATGGTTTTTTGAGTTGTGTAAGAGCAACCGTAAGCATAGAAAACAGTAAGAGAAATTAAATACGTTCCTTCTCTAACGTATGTGTGAGTAGGACTTTCTTCAGTTGAGGTATTTCCATCTCCGAAACTCCATAGATAGCTTTGCGGATCGCCCGTTGAGGTATTTGTAAATGCTATTGGATCGTCAATAGCCCAAATGGAATAATCTGTGTAAAAGATAGAATTCATAGTAAAGCTGGGGTCTCCAAGTCGTTGAACATCTACAGGAACATTTTGAGTTACTAAGCAGCCTAGATTATCTGTTATTGTGGCTACGGCCACGCCACTAATATCTGTTCGCATAATAGCAGGATTTGTAGAATCTACAGTTCCATAGGACCAGCTTATGTTATAGGGTGGAAATCCGCCCGAAATGATAAGTTCGCTTTCTTGAAACGCTACTTTGGTGGCACAATCCGATTGAATGTTTGTAACAAGAGAAACTTCTATCTCTTCTTGCCTAAAAATCTGGTACGTATCAGAAATGCTACATCCATTTATATCTGTTATAGTTACACTGTAATTATTTGGTGGAACATCTATTAAATCTTCGGTGGTCGCACCATTGTTCCATGCAAAAGTGTACGGTGGAGTACCGCCCAAAACAGTCAAATCAATAGACCCGCTGCTTACGTTGCTACAGTCTAGAGGGTCTGTAACCACTGCATTAACAGCAAGTTCTTGGGGTTCTATTATAATAAATTCGGCATTCTGAACACATCCATCTGCACTAATAATTTCCACACCATAAGTGCCTGCACCAAGATTATTCCGTTGAATTCCTGCTGTAGAACCATCACTCCAATTGAGTTGTAATGGTGCCACGCCTCCTGTAACCACTAAGTTGATAGAACCGTCGTTTTCACCAAAACAACTAATATCAGAAGATGTGCTTCCCTGTAATGAAAATATTGGAGCATCTATTATTTCAATATCTTCAAAAGTCGAGCATCCTGTATTATCAGTAATGGTAACGGTATATATTCCTGCCGATAGGTTTGTTCGGGTTGTTCCGCTGCCCAAGTCACTCCATGAAATACTGTACGGAGCTACACCCCCCGAGGGATTTATTGTAATGCTACCATCGTTATAATCATAGCAACTAATATCTGTTTTTATTGAGTTGACTAATATTTCGCTAGGCTGGGTTAATGTTACTTGTAGGGTGTCTATACACCCATTAGCATCTGTGACAGTTAGATTATATATTCCTGCAGGAATAGCGGTTAAATCTTTTGTGTTATAAGTAGCTCCACTATCATGCACCCAATCAAATTGATATTGATTTGGATTACCAGGAATTGGCGTACCACCCACTATACTAACATTTATTTCCCCATCAGTTCCTCCAAAACAGGATAGATCAGTTTTGCTATCTAATGTAACGTTAAATTCGGAAGGCTCTGTAATGGTGTATGATTCTGAAGCACTACATGAATTGGCTACGCTATCTTCTACTAGTAATATATAGTTTCCTTCTGTCAAGTTATTAATGTCCTCTGATGTTGAAAATGCATTCCCGTCTTTAGTCCATGTGATGGAGTTGTTTCCAAGCCCACCGCTAATAGTAACTTCAATAGAACCGTCATTTGCCCCAAAACATTGGATATCTAGAAAAGCATCTGTAGTAATAATTAGTTCATTAGGCTCAGATATACTAATGGTTTCATCAACTGGACAATTTCCAGTTTCGTCTAAAGCTGTAAAAGTATAGGTGTCTGCTGCCAGATTCGAGATGCTTATGCTTACTCCTTGTCCCGAGTCGATAACAGTTCCCGAACTGTTGCTTAGCGAATATGTATAATAAGCAGAAGGCAATCCTTGGTCAAAAGGAGTTCCACCAGAAAGTAAAATGTCAATTACGCCATCTGTATTTCCAAAACAACTCACTTCAAAAGTACCATTGGGACCTGTAAACAATGAGGTGCTGATAGTGCTAGTAAATGCGCTTGCTGGCTGTGAAACAACAATTCCATTAATAGTGGCTGTTGCTCCGTTTGTATCGGTTACATGTATATCATAAGTTCCTGCGTTCAAATTTTCGAACCGATAAGAAGTAGCTATAGTGATAGCGTTTTGTAAGATTGTTCCTCCTAGAAGTAAATCGTATTGATAGGGCCCAATGGATTCTTGATTTATTTCTATTTCAATAACTCCGGTACTGTCGCCAAAACAATCCACATTTTGATGTGATGCTATGTCTTCTGAAATTAGAAGTTCATCGGGCTCTGTAAGCGTAATTGAAATAGATTCTGGGCATCCGTTTGCGTCAGTAATTATTACTGAATAAGTTCCTGTAGTCAAACCACTGAGGTCTTCATTATTTTCCTGCCCCGAAGGGATTATTCCATCAGTGGTACTCCAACTATATGTGTACGCCTGCGTATCAACTCCTCCAGCTACGGTAAGGTCAATACTACCATCCAAAGCTCCTGCAGCAGAAACTCCAAACCCATTGTAGTTAGAAGTTACTCCACTAAGGATTATTTCGCTAGGCTCAGAGATGATGAAAATTTCGGAAATAGAGCAGATTCCTGTGCCATCTGTCACGGTTAGTTCATATGTTCCACTTCCAATTCCAGATAAACTATTTGTGTTTTCTTGACCTACTGGTATAGTTGCGCCACTTGGAGAAGTCCATTGGTACGTATAGGGTGATACAC
>JAYPBW010000006.1:0-2789 GCA_038124405.1 Flavobacteriaceae bacterium
CTTATGTACACCCTGACTTTATTAAATGTGTGGTAGATGAAAACAATGAAATGATTGGGTTTACCATTACCATGCCATCGTTTACCAGAGCTTTAAAGAAAATTAATGGCTCCATGTTTCCGTTTGGATGGTATTATCTTTGGCGGGCACTACGCAAAAACAATAGAGCTGCTTTTTATTTAATTGGTATTAAAGAAAGTTTTCAGAACAAGGGCGTTACGGCCATCATTTTTCAAGAAATACAAGAAGTTTTTAACAAGCGTGGTGTTACGGCAGTTGAAACAAATCCTGAATTGGAAGAGAACAGGGCCATACAAGCACTTTGGAAAAACTACAAACATGAGTTGCATAAAAGGCGTCGTACCTACCGTAAAGAAGTAAGCATTTGAAACTAATCGATACTATTGTTGCTTTATCAACCGTTCCTGGTGCGGCTGCCATTGCGGTTGTACGCCTAAGTGGAGATGATGCTATTGGAATTGCAGAACAGGTTTTTCGATCCCGCTTCGGAAAAAAATTGTCAGAACAAGCCACACACCATGTACTTTTAGGAGATTTTTATCAAAAAGATGTATTGTTGGATGAAGTTCTAGTCTCTCTTTTCAAAAATCCGCATTCATATACAGGAGAAGATATAGTAGAAATTTCATGTCATGGTTCCGTTTACGTTCAGCAACAAATCTTACATACCCTTCAAGAATTGGGAGCTCGCTTAGCAGAACCTGGTGAATTCACACTACGTGCATTTTTAAACAAGAAAATGGACTTGTCACAAGCCGAAGCCGTTGCAGATTTAATTGCTTCGGAAAGCGAAGCTGCACACCATATTGCTGTACAGCATTTAAGAGGTGGTATCAGCAACAGTTTGGGGCAGCTTAGGGCGCGACTTGTAGAATTTGCATCATTAATAGAGTTAGAACTTGATTTTAGTGAAGAAGATGTTGCTTTTGCAGATCGTGAACAATTACTCATATTGCTAAATGATATTCGTAAATCCCTAAAGAATTTATTGGATTCATTTGATACAGGAAATGCAATAAAAAACGGAATACCAGTAGCTCTTGTGGGAAAGCCTAACGCTGGAAAATCTTCTCTATTAAACGCGCTTTTAGAAGAAGAAAAAGCATTAGTATCTGACATTGAGGGCACTACAAGAGATAGTATTGAGGACACGCTTACTATTGGTGGCATTCAGTACCGATTTATTGATACAGCTGGCCTCCGAAAAACAGATGATACGGTAGAAGCCATGGGTGTGCAACGTACGCAAGAAAAAATGGATAACGCATCTATCATCTTGTACGTAGTAGATCCACAAACGCAAACTGCTCAAGAAACAGTTGAGGCACTTCAAGACATAAATCGAAACGATGCTACCTTACTACTCATTATCAATAAAAAAGACTTGGTAAGTAGTGCTTTTACTTCAATGTATTTAAACACACTATCTAAACATAACATAGAAGAACAGGTGTTTGCTATAGAATTTATTAGCACAAACAATAAGGAAGATATGGAGCAATTAAAAACGCATTTTAGCGGTCAAATACAATGGAACACAGGGAGTGCGCTTATAAGTAATCAACGCCATTGGGCAGCACTTCAAGCGGCAATGGGCAGTGTAAACGAAGTAACTAAAGGAATTAATGAAGAGCGCAGCAGCGATTTACTTGCCATTGACATACGGCAAACACTTCATGAATTAGGTACCATTACCGGAGAGGTAACCACCGATGATATCTTAGGTAATATCTTTGCAAACTTTTGTATTGGGAAGTAATTCGTTAGGCTCTGTTTTTAGGTTTTTTGTTCGGTATGCGCCCTTGGTTTCCCATACCATCAGAATCAAAAACATCAAATTCCTCACCAATATTTCTGCGTTTTGATTGGTATTGAGCGGTTATGATACTAACCAAGAAAAAGCCATAAATTACCACTATACCAAGTCCAATAAAGAACATTATTTTATTTGTCATCTCGTCTGCGTTGTCTAATTGCAATGGCAAAACCAAGAATGGTTATAGGCCAAAGCCCTACATAAATGCCTTCAAGTTCATTTCCTGAAAACCATAGGTAAACAGAATAGACGAAACTGATAAAAGCCAATAGAATAGGGTAATATTTGTTTAAAAACTTCATTTAATTTTTTGTTTTGACTTTGAATTTAGTAAAATTTAAATGAAGTATTTACTTATAGAGTGTTTCTTTAACTGAACTTAGTATATTTCAATCATGAAAAGCAACAACTCAAACACCAAAATTGCTATTGCCATAATAGCAGGACTATTTTTTATTTTTGGTTTTGTTACTTGGGTAAATGGGGCGCTTATCCCGTTTATGAAAACCATTCATGAGCTAACAGACGCCCAAGCTTATCTTGTGGCTTCGGCTTCATATATATCCTTTGTGATTATGGCACTTCCAGCATCTTTTGTGTTAAAAAAGGTTGGATACCAAAATGGAATGTCTTTGGGATTGATCATCATGGCAATTGGAGCATTTGTTTTTATTCCCGCAGCTCGTGCAAAAGCCTATTGGATTTTTTTAGTCGCAATATTCATTCAGGGTACGGGAATGACTTTGTTACAAACTGCTGCAAACCCATACATTACCATCCTTGGGCCTATTGAAAGTGCCGCAAAGCGCATTGCAATTATGGGCATTGCAAATAAGGTAGCGGGTGCTCTTGGATCTGTTATCTTTGGAACATTACTACTGTCGGGTATTGATAAAATACAGGCAAAACTCTCTAGTGTTGCTAACATTGAAAAAGAAGCAGTGCTACATTC
>JAYPBW010000006.1:2799-13128 GCA_038124405.1 Flavobacteriaceae bacterium
ATTGTAATGAGTGTGGTATTGTTGATTCTGGGAGTATCCATTCGATGGGCACCACTCCCAGCAATGGAAACAGTTATAGATAACGCAAGTAAAGAGACTAGCAAAAGGACATCTATTTTTCAATTTCCTCATTTATGGCTTGGCATGTTAACGCTTTTCGCTTACGTGGGTGCAGAAGTTATTGCTGGTGATACCATAATAGCCTATGGTATATCTTTGGGTATTCCACCTGAACAAGCAAGCTTTTTCACCATGTACACTCTTATGGCAATGGTCGTAACCTATGCACTTGGAGTCTTGATTATTCCTAAATACATAACACAGCAACAGGCACTTGTGGGCAGTGCAGCATTGGGAATTGTTTTTTCTGTTTTCATCTTAAATACTTCAGGATTTACTTCGGTACTATTTGTAGCAGCGTTGGGTATTGCCAATGCTTTGGTGTGGCCGGCAGTTTGGCCACTTACACTAAAAGGGTTGGGGAAATATACAAAAACAGCCTCTGCCCTATTAATTATGGCTATTTCGGGAGGCGCAATAATTCCCCCACTATATGGAAGACTGGTAGATATTGGTTTGTCTAAAAAAATGGAAGAAGGCATCTCTGAAACACTTGCTCTCTCTAGTGCTACTATCGATAGCTATTGGATTTTACTACCTTGCTATGCGCTGATTTTATATTATGCACTGCATGGACACAGATTATCCAATACATAAAATTGCCCCTTAATTTTTTTTTCAAAACATTAACACAAGAAAACACTTGTTATAGACGTTTTTCTAGTAATTTTACACTATTAAATAAATTGATGATGAATAAAATCCTAATCTTGTTGCTCGCAATCCCAGTACTACTCACTTCGTGTGTTTCACAGAAAAAATATACTGCACTAGAGTCTAGCCATAAAGAAACCAAAGACTTACTAAATTCTGCTACTGTAAAGTTAAACTCTTGCATAGATGAAAAAGCTAAAAGTGACGCCACTGTAAGTGCCCTCCGTGACCAAATAAGTTTTTTAAAGGCCAACAATCAAGAACTAATCAACAACATGGGTAATTTAACCACCCTTTCACAGAAGGGAGCAGAAAACCTTGAACGTTCTTTAGAGTCGTTAAAAGAAAAAGACTTACGAATTACTAGAATGCAAGATGCAGTAACACGAAGAGACTCTGTTACACTCGCTTTGGTAACAAGCCTTAAAGGTGCTTTAGTTGATATCAATGATGCTGATATCGAAGTAAACGTAGAAAAAGGTGTGGTATTTATTTCAATTTCAGACAAATTATTGTTCCGAAGCGGAAGCTATACGGTAACCCAACGTGCAAAAGAGGTTCTTGGAAAAGTAGCTCGTGTAATTAACGATAAAACAGATCTTGAATTTATGGTTGAAGGTCATACAGACAATGTTCCGGTAAGAACAAACAGTGAAGTATTGGTTGACAATTGGGATTTAAGTGTAAAAAGAGCTACGGCGGTGGTTCGAATTTTGCAAAATGACTTCTTAGTTGATCCTGCACGTATGACAGCAGCCGGAAGAAGTTACTATGTTCCGCTTGATGATAACGATACGGTAAATGGGCGTGCGCGCAACAGAAGAACACGTATTGTTGTTCTTCCAAAACTCGACCAATTCTTTGATCTATTAGAACAAGGAATGGAAGCTGCGCAAAATTAAAATCAAAAAATTTTGATATCAAAAAAGCTGTCTTTTGACAGCTTTTTTTATGTAATGACTTTGAGTTTTGCAAAGCGTAGTAGCAAGTGTTTTTCACCAGACTGATCAAAACGAATGCATGCCTTTGCATCATTACCAGAGCCCTCAATATTCACAACAGTGCCAAATCCAAAACGGCTATGAGAAACTCGAACACCTTGCTGAATTTCAGACAAATCCATAGCAATAGTTTCTGTGGATTTGCGCACAGCTCTCATTTTTGCCTTGGGTGGTACGGTAGGTATATTTTTCTTTTTCGATAACGTTTTAAAACGCACACGATTTGGATCTGGTGCATCAAAAACAGAGGTATCAACCATGGGTTTGAAGGTGTAATCATCAGCAACTACCTGATTATCAACACACGAATCATCTAATTCAGTTAAAAAACGGCTTGGTTCAGCGTCAATAATTTTGCCCCACCTATATCTAGAAAGTGTATATGTTAAAGTAACGCGCTTTTCTGCACGGGTAAGAGCCACATAAAACAAGCGCCGTTCTTCTTCCAACTCGGCACGAGTGTTTACACTCATAGCAGATGGAAATAAATCTTCTTCAAGCCCAACAATGTAAACATTTGGAAATTCTAAGCCCTTTGCTAGGTGAATAGTCATCAATGATACGGCTTGTTGATCTTTGACTTCATTGTCAAAATCGGTAGCTAGGGCTACGTCTTCTAAAAACTCTACTAAAGAACCCGTAGCATCGGCCAATTCTTTTTGACCTTCAACAAAGTCTTTAATACCATTTAACAGTTCTTCTATATTTTCAATTCGGGTTATGGCTTCTGGTGTTCCTTCCTTTTCTAATTCAGAAACCAAGCCTACTTTTTTTGTTACTAAATCAGCTACTTCAAAGGCGTCAAGAGTGGTCAATTGGATCTTAAAAGACTCCATCATTACATGAAAGTTCTGAAGTTTTGTGCGCGTACCTGCATTAATATTCAACGGAATTTCTTGTACACGTGCCAATACTTCATAAAGCGTTATTTGATGAGTTTTAGTAGCAACTATGAGCTTATCAAGTGTAGTTTGTCCAATACCACGCATGGGATAATTTACAATGCGCTTTAGGCTTTCTTCATCGTTAGGGTTTACCAATACACGCAAATATGCCAACACATCTTTTATCTCTTTCCGTTGATAAAAAGAAACGCCTCCATATACCCTATATGGAATATTGCGTTTTCGCAGGGAATCTTCCATGGCTCTAGATTGCGCATTGGTTCGGTAAAGAATAGCAAAACTTTCATAGCCTAATTGATTTTGCATGGCACGTTCAAAGATATCACCTGCTACATATCTTCCTTCTTCGCCATCTGTTGGACTACGATGAATGATAATTTTATGTCCTTCAGGATTGGCGGTCCATACATTTTTTTCAAGCCGATTCTTATTGTGTGCAATAACAGCATTTGCAGCTTGTACAATCATGCCAGATGAGCGATAGTTCTGCTCTAATCGATATACTTCTGAATCTGGATAATCGCGTTGAAAATTTAATATATTCTGGATATTAGCACCTCGAAATGCATAAATGCTTTGCGCGTCATCTCCTACCACACAAATATTTTGGTACCTGTCTGCTAGCGCACGAACGATTAAATATTGAGAATGATTGGTGTCTTGATACTCATCCACCAAAATGTATCGAAAACGCTCTTGGTACTTTGCTAAGACATCGGGAAAACGATTGAGTAATTCGTTGGTTTTGAGAAGTAAATCATCAAAATCCATTGCGCCTGCTTTAAAACACCTATCCACGTATTCTTTATAGATGGTTCCCATTTCTGGTCGTTTAGATTCTCGATCTGCCTCTATGAGTTCAGGATTGTTAAAATATGCTCGAACCGTAATTAGGCTGTTTTTAAATGATGATATTCGCGAGCGTATTTGTTTTACCTTGTATAAATCTTTATCGAGCTTTAATTCTTTAATAATTGCAGATAAAAGGCGTTCAGAATCTTGAGTATCATAAATCGTAAAACTAGAAGGATAGCCTAATCTATCGGCTTCTGCTCTGAGAATACGAGCAAAAACAGAGTGAAAAGTACCCATCCATAAATTTTTGGCTTCGCTTTCACCCACTATTTGAGCAATTCGTTCTTTCATTTCGCGTGCTGCCTTATTGGTAAAAGTCAAAGCGAGAATTGAAAATGCATCAACCCCTTGTTGCATCAAATAGGCAATCCGATAGGTCAATACACGAGTCTTTCCTGAACCTGCACCGGCAATGACCATCAGCGGACCATCTTTATGGACAGTAGGCTTTTGCTGTGCTTCGTTAAGTAGTTGGAGGTAGTTTTCCAAAACGTCGATTTAGTAGTGAAAATAGCCAAACCCCATCGGTTGATAAAGATGCTAGACAAATAGTTATTAACAGGAAACTACTATCTTCGTTTTTCATGGAAGTAGTGCTTCAAAAACCAATTGATTATTTAAAAGGTGTTGGTCCTAACAGGGCGCAACTTTTAAGAAAAGAACTAGGAATTCAAACCCTACAAGACCTGCTGTATTTCTTTCCGCACCGATATATTGATAGAAGTCAATACTTTTCACCAGGGCAAGTCCCAAAAACCACAGCCGAAGTGCAAGTGCTTGGAAGTATTATTCATCTTGAAACTATAAAACAAAAACGAGGTAGCAGACTTGTTGCCCTATTTTCGGATGGGGAAAATCAAATAGAATTGGTATGGTTTCGTGGTTATCAATGGATTCAAAAATCATTACAATTGAACAAGCCATATATTGCATTTGGCAAACTGAATTGGTTCGGAAACAAATGTTCAATCCCACATCCTGAACTCGATTTATTAGACGATTACAAGCAGCGAAAAGGAAATTTCCAACCCATATACCCATCAACAGAGTTGCTAACAAAAAGTGGAATTTCTCAGCGAATAATGCGTCAAATTATTTCAAATTTATTTGAAGAACTTAAAAATGGAGTGACAGAAGTACTCTCTAAACCCATATTAGAACAATACTGCTTAATAGATAAGAATGATGCGCTTCAAAGTATTCATTTCCCAAAAAGTCAAGAAGAACTGTCCATGGCGCAGTTCCGAATGAAATTCGAAGAATTGTTTTTTGTGCAATTACAACTTGGACTTAAAAAACAACACAGAAAACAACAACTAAAAGGAATACCATTTCCTGAGCTTGGATATTGTTTTAATACTTTTTTTGAAAAACATTTACCCTTTCCACTTACAAATGCCCAGAAACGTGTCATTCGTGAAATTCGCGTTGATCTTAAAAGTGAGGCACAAATGAATCGTTTGCTTCAGGGTGATGTAGGTTCTGGAAAAACTATAGTGGCGGTGTTATGCATGCTTATGGCATTAGACAATAATATGCAAGCAACCCTTGTTGCTCCAACAGAAATTCTAGCACAACAACACTACAACAGTGTCTGCGAGTTGTTAAAACCACTTCATATCAAAATTGCATTACTCACTGGATCTGTAAAAAAGAGCGCTAGAATTCCTTTATTAGAACAACTTGCCAATGGTGAATTGCAGATTTTGATCGGCACTCATGCGGTGCTTGAGCAGCCTGTAGTTTTCAAAAAACTTGGGCTTGCCATTGTTGATGAGCAACATCGATTTGGAGTAGCTCAACGTGCTAAACTTTGGCGTAAAAGCCAAATACCTCCAAATATATTGGTGATGACTGCCACACCCATTCCCAGAACATTAGCAATGACTGCTTATGGCGATTTAGATCTTTCGGTAATAGATGAACTTCCGCCTGGAAGAAAGCCAATTACGACTTTACACAGAACGGACAGTAAGCGTTTGGCTATTTTTCAGTTTATGCGAGAAGAAATTGCCAAAGGGAGGCAAATCTATATTGTGTATCCGTTAATTCAAGAGTCTAAAGTTTTAGACTATAAAGACCTTATGGATGGTTATGAAAGCATTGTTCGTGAATTTCCACTTCCAGACTATCAAGTGAGTATTGTGCATGGGAAAATGAACACCGAGGACAAAAGCTATGAGATGAATCGTTTTGTAGAAGGTAAAACACAAATCATGGTAGCCACTACGGTCATTGAAGTTGGTGTAAATGTTCCCAACGCAAGCATTATGATTATTGAAAGTGCAGAGCGATTTGGACTTTCACAATTACATCAACTCAGAGGACGCGTAGGCAGGGGTGCTAGCAAAAGCTATTGCGTGCTTATGACTGGTACAAAAATTGGTTTGGAAGCCCAAACAAGAATTCAAACTATGGTACGCACACAAGATGGATTTGAGCTTGCAGAAGTAGATTTAAACCTTCGTGGACCTGGCGACTTGATGGGAACTCAACAAAGTGGTATGTTGCCATTTTTAATTGCAAACCTTAAAAAGGATGCTGATATTCTAAAAACGGTGCGGCATGCTGTAGATCATTTGCTGGCACAAGACCAGAGTCTAAGCAAAGAAGAAAACAATACCGTGAAATCTGCATTAGCGTTAACACAACAAGGAAAAACTATTTGGAAGTACATCAGTTAAGAAGTTATATAATGCATCTTAATTGTATCTTTGCAACTTAATTACAAATCATGCATATTTCATTTAATTGGCTAAATGATTTTATTCAAACAAATTTAAATACCGCAGAAGTTAGTGAGATTCTCACAGACATAGGTCTTGAGGTTGAAGGCATTCAGCAATATCAGTCCATAAAAGGAGGATTAGAAGGTGTGGTTATTGGCAAAGTTCTAAGCTGTGAGAAACACCAAAATGCTGACAAACTAAAAGTCGCCCAAGTTGATATTGGAGAAGATTCGCCTGTACAAATTGTATGTGGCGCACCAAATGTAGCCGCAGGACAAACTGTTCCCGTTGCAACAGTTGGAACCGTTTTATATGCAGATAACGGAGAATCATTTACAATAAAAAAGAGTAAAATTCGTGGTGAAATTAGCCAAGGAATGATTTGTGCTGAAGATGAACTAGGATTGGGAGATAATCATGAAGGTATCATGGTTTTAGAAAATCATCACAAGGCCGGAAAACCTTGCAGAGAAGTTTTTTCAATAGTGTCCGATGAAGTATTTGAAATTGGACTTACACCAAACCGATCGGATGCAATGAGTCATTTTGGTGTTGCGCGTGATTTGCGTGCTGCTTTAGCTCAAAAAGAAAAAACTTCTGCTATAATTACACCATCAATAAGTTCATTTCATACCGATAACTACAGTGGTGCCATACAAATTGATGTAAAAGACAGCGAAGCGGCTCCTAGGTATTGTGGACTGCGGATTTCTGGCGTTAAGGTAAAACCATCACCCGAATACATACAACATCGATTAATGGCAATTGGGCTAAAACCAATTAATAACATTGTTGATGCCACAAACTATGTGCTTCACGAGCTTGGGCAACCTTTACACGCATTTGATGCGAGCAAAATTAGTAGTGGTGTTGTTTGTGTTCAAAAACTTAAAAAGGGTACAAAATTTGTTACTCTAGACGGAATTGAGCGAGTCCTTAGCGAGGAAGATCTTATGATTTGTGACGGCAACATACCTCTGTGTATGGCTGGTGTTTTCGGTGGATTGAATTCTGGAGTTACAAATAATACAACTGAAATATTCTTAGAAAGTGCCTATTTTGATCCGGTAACAATACGTAAAACTGCTAAGCGTCACGGACTAAGTACCGATGCATCGTTTAGATATGAAAGAAGTATTGATATTGAACTTGTTGAGTATGCGCTTAAACGTGCTGCTTTGCTGATTCAAGAAGTAGCTGGAGGTGTTATTTCATCTGAAATAATAGATGAATACCCTGTTAAGCAAGAATCACATCAGGTGCTTTTAAAGTTCGATTACATGAACAAACTTATTGGACATGAAATCCCTCGAGAAAAAGTAAAACATATTTTACAGAGTTTAGATATAAAGGTTACAAATGTTACTGAAACTTCCATTGGATTATCCATCCCAACATATCGTACAGATGTTCGTCGTCCAGCCGACGTAGTGGAAGAAATTCTACGTATTTATGGATACAATAATATTCCCAGCGGTGTAAAACTTAATAGCTCAATACCTGATTATAAATCTCGAGAATTTAACCAAGACCAAAACCGAATTACACAGCAGCTCACCGCTCAAGGATTTTTTGAACTTTACAATAATTCCCTAACCACTCCTAAACATGGAAATGACCAGAAGGAAATGGTGGAGATTTTAAATCCGCTGAGTAGCGAAATTTCGGTAATGCGAACAAATTTATTGTACGGTATGCTAGAAGCTGTTGAATTTAACATTAACCGTCAGCAGCAAGATTTGCGCTTTTTCGAATTTGGAAACACCTATCATAAAAAGGATAAAAAAACCGTTCAAACACCAACATTGGGGATTGTAGTCACAGGGCAACAACTACCAAATCATTGGAGTATTGAAAACAAAAAATCAGATTTTTTCTTTTTGAAGGGTGTTCTGAATGCACTTTTTAACAGGCTGGGGATTTCAACAAAAGAAATTCCTGCTAATAATACTTTTTATACAGAAAGTATTGATTTAGTTCACAATGAAATACATCTAGGAGCTTTTGGACTAGTAAATACGCGTGCCTTTGAAAAACTATCAATAGAACAAGACGTATATGCGTGTACGTTATCAATAAATGCACTGCTTTCTTTTCGCAAAAACGCTTTAAAAGTAAATGCTTTATCAAAATTTCCAGCAGTTCATAGAGATCTAGCGCTTTTGTTGGATAGTGAAACTGCATTTGAGCAACTTTATCAAATTGCATTTAAAACAGAAAAGCAACTTTTGAAAGATGTTAAGCTCTTTGATGTGTTTACTGGAAAAGGAATTCCAGATGGAAAAAAATCTTATGCGTTAAGTTTTACGCTGAGCGACACAAATAAAACACTGACAGACAAACAGATAGATAAAGTGATGCAAAAAATTGCAAATCAATTTGAAAAGCAGCTTGGCGCTACACTTCGTTAACCACACTGTTTATTGATTGTTAAACACTTGATTATTTGATAGTTATGTGTATATTTGATAGTTGCTAAAAAGGAAAATTATGTTTGCACCTACCAATTTACGCACTGAATTAGACCGTGTACGATTAAAGGATAAAAAATCAATTTCATCTATTTCAAAAAATAGTTTTGATGTAGATAAATTAGAAACTTCTCGTGTGTATCATATAACCCAAATAAAAAAAATTTGTATTGATTATAGGTTACGCTTCTTAGATGCTTCGTTATTTAAAGGATCATTTCCTGTGGAGGCGGTTGAGGCTATTAAATCGATTGAAAAAACACACCAAACATCACTCAATTCATTGCAAATAATGGCGCCTTCTAAATTGTTTAAACTTGAAAACGCTGACGACCCGCTTCTTTTTGCACCCATGGGAAATGGATACTTCTACTTGATTCATCAATGGGGAAATGACTTACATCCTTTAAGAAAATGGCTCGTTTGGCCGTTTAAAAACTTGATAAATATGTGCATAGCTACGCTAGTTGCTAGTTTCGTGATATCATTATTTGTTCCACTTGCTGTGTTTACACCAAATCCAACTGCAAGCGACTTCTTCTTGGTTTACTTCTTTATGTTTAAGTCTATTGCAGCTATTGTAATTTATTATACATTCGCTAGAGGCAAGAATGTCAACCAAGCCATTTGGAAAAGTAAATACTATAACAGCTAATGTCCACGCATTTTACCCTACTTTACACTGGAAGTCTGATTGACGTGCAACGTCTTAAGGGTATTTTAGAGGAAAATGGAATTTACCCCATTATTAAAGATGAAAATGAATCGGCTAGGCTTGCAGGTTTTGGATCACCAACGATGATGCAACAGCTTTGGGTTCCTGATTCAGAAGCTGATAAAGCTAAAGCGTTTCTTTAAGCATACATTTTTGTGCGTAGCTCCTTAATTTTGGGATCAGCCATATACTCATCAAAAGTCATATGACGATCGATAACTCCTTTCGGAGTTAGTTCTACTACCCTATTACCAACAGATTGCGCAAATGCATGATCGTGTGTAGTAAGCAGCACAGTGCCCTTAAACTTCATGAGTGAGTTGTTAAACGCAGTAATAGACTCTAAATCTAAGTGATTGGTAGGCTCATCAAGCATCACTACATTGGCACGCATCATCATCATTCTGGAAAGCATACAACGCACCTTCTCTCCTCCAGATAGTACTTTAGCCGATTTTAATGCCTCATCTCCACTAAAAAGCATCTTACCCAAAAAACCTCGTAAGAATACTTCTTCTCTCTCTTCATCTGTTTTAGCATACTGACGTAGCCAATCCACCAAAGACTCTTCTTTGTTAAAATAGACCGCATTGTCTAAGGGCAAGTAACTTTGGTTTGTGGTAACGCCCCACTGAAAAGAGCCGCCACTAGGTTTTTGATTATTATTTAAGATTTCATAAAATGCAGTTGCAGCGCGGGCATCTTTACTATACACCACTACTTTATCACCTTTAGCAAGATTTACATCAATATTAGTAAATAAAGACGCTCCTTCGATTTCAGCTGATAATCCTTCAATATTAAGTATTTGATCTCCAGCTTCACGCTCACGCTCAAATATAATTGCAGGATACCTTCTAGAAGAAGGGCGAATATCAG
>JAYPBW010000006.1:13258-13467 GCA_038124405.1 Flavobacteriaceae bacterium
CAATTACTGTGTTATCATAATTTGCTAAGAAGTTTTCAAGCCATTGTATTGTTTCATAATCTAGGTCATTTGTGGGCTCATCCATAATTAACACATCTGGGTTGCCAAATAGAGCCTGAGCAAGCAATACACGAACCTTTTGTTTACCATCAAGGTCTTTCATTAAAGTGTAATGAGTTGACTCATCAATATCTAAGTTGGAAAGCAGT
>JAYPBW010000006.1:13477-17374 GCA_038124405.1 Flavobacteriaceae bacterium
CTGCATCGGAAAAGTCAGGTTTTGCATACAAATCATCCATTTCCTTTTTTATGGCAAAAAGGGGTTTGTTTCCTCTAATAACAGTTTCTAGCACTGGAAATTCGTCAAAAGCAAAGTGGTCTTGCTCTAAAACCGACATACGATTTCCTGATTCAAGATGAACATTTCCAGAGTTAGGCTCCATTTTCCCAGTTAAAACCTTTAGAAAAGTAGACTTTCCTGCTCCATTGGCACCAATAATTCCATAGCAATTACCCTGATTAAATGAAATATTTACTTCATCGAAAAGGACGCGCTTACCAAATTGAACAGAAAGATTAGATACGGATAGCATATATTATATTTTTTGCAAAAATAGAAAAGCCCACAGACAATCCGCGGGCTTTTTTGAAAGGTTTTATGTGATTTAGTTGCCTTTTTTATGATCGGCAAGAAATTTAGCCAAACCACTGTCTGTAAGTGGATGCTTTGCCAATCCAACAATAGCACTCAATGGACCCGTCATGACATCGGCACCAATATGGGCACATTCGATTACATGCATAGTATGGCGAACAGAAGCAGCTAAAATTTCAGTTTTAAAATCGTAATTATCATACACATTACGAATGTCTTCTATTAACTGCAGACCATCTGTAGAAATGTCGTCTAGTCTTCCAATAAATGGAGAGACATAGGTAGCGCCTGCTTTTGCAGCTAGCAACGCCTGCCCAGCAGAAAACACCAATGTACAATTGGTTTTTATGCCTTTATCCGTAAAATATTTTATTGCTTTGATACCCTCTAAAATCATTGGGATTTTGACCACAATTTGAGGATGAAGAGCAGCAAGGGCTTCTCCTTCAGCAACCATGCCTTCAAAATCAGTAGCAATCACTTCCGCCGAAACATCGCCTTCCACTATATCACAAATAGCTTTGTAATGTGAAATAATATTGTCTTGACCAGTAATTCCTTCTTTAGCCATTAAAGAAGGGTTAGTGGTCACTCCGTCCAAAATACCAAGAGATTGAGCTTCTTTTATCTGATCGAGGTTTGCAGTGTCTATAAAAAATTTCATGTGGATTAGTTTAAATTATAAAAAGAGGCGATCAAATTTTCATACATGCGTTGTGGCATCAAAAACTTAATTACCGGCGAAAAAACTTCCAAAAAGGGACCAACGCTGTAATGTGGTTTTAGGTTCTTTTTCAAAATAAGTTGCTCTATTTTTTTTGCTACCTCTATTGGTTGCAATCCCTTATCTACGTGAGCATCCATGTCCTGTAAGGCGTTTTTATATTGGGTATGGTATATGGAGTCTTCTTTGAGCGGAGCATAGTAACGATTCGCAGCAATAGGAGTTTGTATTGAGCCTGGAGAAAGTGTAGTACACTGTATTGGTGTATGGCGTAATTCTAATCTAAGGCTTTCAGTTACCCGAATTAGCGCGGCTTTAGAGGCCGAATATATACTTCTAAATGGTAGGCCGTTCTCGCCTGCCAATGATGCCACGTTAATAATTCTACCGCTTTTTTGCTTGTGCATCAATTTTAGAGCATGCTGCATTACTCGTACAGGACCTTTTAAGTTTGTATCGAAAACGGTATCTAGAGGTTCCATTTGCAATTCTTCTACAGGTCCAGCCATTCCCATGCCAGCATTATTTATTAACACGTCTAAAGATTTGTGTTGTTGCACAACAGCATCTATTGCGTTAGCTATAGATGCATTATCCATGACATTCATGGCGATGAGTGGAAAAGGATGGTTCGGAAAATTATTTGGATTACGACTCGTGCCAATAACATGAAAACCTCGTTCATGAAGGTATTGCCCAGCCGCTAAGCCTATTCCTGAAGAGGCGCCCGTGATAAGTACAACACTAGGATTTTTCATATAAAAAAGGGCAAGTTACCTATAGCACACCGCTACGACCGCCTACCCTTGCTGCGTTTCCGCCCTGGGGGGATTCAGCAGGAGCTGGTTGTATAGGACTTGCCCATCGCAAATATATATTCTTTGTTCGTTTTTTTTTCTCAACATTATGAATATTTTTAAACAATAATTTTTCCAGAATGAGAGGTCTTGTTTTTACATTGCTTTGCGTCGCTATTAGTGCGCTATCGTCTTGCTCTACTACTAAAACTGTGAACTATAAAATAATAGTTACCACCTCTGAAAAAAATGTACAACCGCTAGACACCATTTTCTTGTCAATTAATACAGTAGAAGAAACTAATGGGCATCATTTTTATTGGAATAATCAGAAGTTAGATGCTCCCTATGCCATTCCGCAACATGCTGGAGAGCAGCAGGTTAAAGCAGTTATTGAAACAAAAAATGGGCAAAAAGAAATTGTTAAGAACATAAAAGTTTATGCGCCATATAAACCTAAGGTTTATACCTATAAACTTGTAAACACCTACCCACATGATATCAATGCATACACTCAAGGGTTAGAGTTTGTTGGAGACATTCTCTATGAAAGTACAGGACAATACGGAGCTTCCTCACTACGTAAAGTAGATTTTAAAACGGGAGAGATTGTTCAGAACCTTCCCTTGGATAATGCATATTTCGCAGAGGGCATCACCCATATTGACAATCAAATTATACAATTAACCTGGAAAGAAAATCAAGGCTTTGTATACGATGCGCAAACCCTTACTATTGAAAAGTCATTTAAATACAACAAAAGCCCTGAAGGATGGGGAATTTGCAGCGATGGTGAAGTGCTTTACAAAACTGATGGTAGTCAAAAATTATGGATTTTAGACAAGAAAACATTAAAAGAAATTGACAGCAAAGACATAGTCACGCATAATACGTATTTATCTAAAGTAAATGAGTTAGAATATGTAGATGGAATGATTTATGGAAACACCTATCAATTTAATAAAGAGGTGGTGATTATTATTGACCCAAAAACAGGAATTGTAAATGGAGTGATTGATTTTTCAGGGCTCAAAGAAAAGGTGCGGCAACACAATAAATTAGATGTTTTTAATGGTATCGCCTATCATCATAAAAGAAACACTTTTTTCGTTACGGGAAAATACTGGGACAAATTATTTGAAATTGAAATATTTGAAAAATAGACCATATTATTTAATCTTAAAGGGAGTTTTCGTATTGTGCCTAACTGCCCTTCTAGGTTTGTCTTCTAGTTGCAGAACCGACTTTAGTTTTCGCCCTGTTAAGGCTGAAGAGCTTCGCTTTAGTAGCGATACCATTTATTTAGATACCGTATTTACTAATATTAGTTCGGCAACCTATACACTTAAGGTGTTTAATACTTCTGATGATGCAGTGGCAATACCTTCTATTTACTTAGATAATGGTGAAGAATCAAATTTTAGACTTAATGTAGATGGTAGGAGTGGAAAATCTTTCACAAACGTGGAGCTTTTACCAAAAGACAGCATGTATGTGTACATAGAAACAACTGCTGATATTGATGCAATGACACAAAGTCAAACACAATTTTTATACGAAGACAAGTTACACTTTTCAGATGTGGGGAATGTATCACTTTTAACTCTTGTTCAAGATGCTGTTTTTCTTTACCCAGAAAAAGATGCAGATGGCTTTAAAGAGCATATTCCCATCGGCATAGATGATCAGGGAAACACAGTAGGTATTGAAGGATTTTATTTAGATGATGATGAACTTATTTTCACTAATGAAAAGCCTTATGTTGTTTATGGATATATGGGTGTTCCATCTAATAAAACTATAGTTTTTGAGGCGGGTGCTCGTATCCATTTCCATAAAAATTCAGGAATTATTGTAGCCAAAGACGGGCGAATGATTGTGAACGGACAACCAAGTTCTGACCCAGGAGTTTTAGAAGGCGAAGTCATTTTTGAAGGGGATCGTTTGGAGCCTCTTTACGACTTTATACCAGGTCAATGG
>JAYPBW010000006.1:17384-18994 GCA_038124405.1 Flavobacteriaceae bacterium
CTATTTGGTTAACTTCGGGAAGCACACAACATCAGTTTAATCATGCTACCATTAAAAATGCTACTGTTGGGATTTTAATGGACTTCAACGATGAAACCAACACACCTACCCTAACATTAAAAAACACTCAAATTCACAATAGTTCAGCGGCAAATTTATGGGCAAAAACGGCTCATGTATATGCAGAAAATTCAGTTTTTGGAAATGCTGGACAAGCCTCTTTTTTTGGAAATATTGGTGGAAAATATCACTTTAAGCATTGTACGTTTGCTAACTATTGGACAAAGAGTTTTCGAAGTACACCTGCTGTAGTTTTAAATGATTATGTTCCTGTAACAGACAATACAAATTTCATAAAACCACTTGAGCAAGCTCTTTTTGAAAACTGTATCATAGAGGGAAATCAATTTGTTGAGTTTTTTGTTGAGCAAGAAGGATCAGATCCTCTTAACTTTACTTTAGATCATACCGCAATTCAATTCGAGAGTTCGAATCAGTCCGTTCTTGAGAATCCTTTTTTTGATTGGAATAACTCATCCTATTACAATGACATTATTCTTAATGGAAATCCTTCCTTCATCTTTACACAAGAAAACGACATGCGGATATCGCAACAAAGTGATTTTATTGAAAAAGGAGATGTAGCTATTGGAACAGATGTCCCTGTTGACTTAGCGGGTAAGACCCGTACATTGCCACCCGATTTGGGTGCATACCAGCATATAACTATTGACGACTAAGGATTGAAAAGTGGACGGTGAGCCATCATAGCATGAACCTGATTGCCTACGTTAGCTATAACCTTATCATCCTCAGGATTTTGAATAACTTCATCAATCAAAGACACTATAGGCTCCATGTCTGAAGCAACTAAGCCACGAGTTGTAATTGCGGCAGTACCAAAACGGATACCAGAGGTAACAAATGGTGATTTGTCGTCAAATGGCACCATGTTTTTGTTTGCAGTGATTTCTGCTCTTACAAGTGCTTGTTCGGCTTGTTTTCCTGAAATATTCTTATTTCGTAAATCAACAAGCATCATGTGGTTATCAGTTCCACCTGAAATAATATCATAGCCGCGATCAACGAAGGCTTTCGCCATTGCTTGTGCATTTTCGCGAACACGCAAAATATAATGCAAAAAATCATCGGTTAGCGCTTCACCAAAAGCAATTGCTTTTGCCCCCACCACATGCTCAAGAGGACCACCTTGATTCCCTGGAAAAACAGCCATATCAAGCAATGAAGACATCATTCGTAAATTACCGTTTTTGAACTTTAATCCAAAAGGGTTTTCAAAATCTTGACCCATCATAATAAGCCCTCCACGAGGACCGCGTAACGTTTTGTGTGTAGTAGTGGTAACTACATGGCAATGTGGCATAGGATCGTTTAGAATACCTTTAGCAATTAAACCTGATGGATGTGAAATGTCAGCAAGAAGAAATGCCCCTACACTATCTGAAATTTCTCTAAAGCGCTTAAAGTCGATATCTCTAGAATACGCAGAAGCGCCTGCAATAATCATATTGGGTTTTTCTTTTGCAGCAATTTCTTGAATTACATCATAATCCAAACATCCCGTTTCCTTGTCAACTCCATAGAAAACG
>JAYPBW010000006.1:19004-39072 GCA_038124405.1 Flavobacteriaceae bacterium
TGAAAAATTGACGGGAGAACCATGGGTTAAATGACCTCCATGAGACAAATCGAAACCCATAATTTTATCTCCAGGCTTTATAAAAGCATGATATACCGCAGTGTTTGCTTGAGAACCCGAATGAGGTTGCACATTAGCGTAAGCCGCGCCAAACAATGCTTTTGCTCTATCTATGGCAATGGTTTCAATCTCATCTACTACTTCGCATCCACCGTAATAACGTTTTCCAGGATAGCCTTCGGCATATTTATTCGTAAGAATAGATCCTGTAGCTTCCATAACTTGTGGGCTCGTAAAGTTTTCTGAAGCAATAAGCTCAACCCCGCCTATTTGGCGTTCTTTTTCTGCTTCAATTAATTCAAAAATCTGATTATCACGTTGAATATTCATAGCTTTATAATAAAGGACAAAAATAGCTAATGCAGCCAATACAAGGCATTAAAAAAGACGGTTTTATTAAAAACAAATGAACATAATAAAGAAGGTTATATTTTTGCAGCATGCAAAAGCCCATCAACATTAAAAATAAACGAGCCCGATTTGAGTATGAACTCATGGACCAATACACTGCGGGTATCGTTTTAACTGGTACGGAAATTAAGTCTATCCGCGCTGGGAGGGCTTCTATTGCTGAGAGTTTTTGCTCATTTAGTGATCAAGGCGAACTTTTCATTATTAACATGCATATTGACGAGTACAGCCACGGAGGGTATGTTAATCACAAAACCAAAGGAGATAGAAAACTTTTATTACAGCGTAAAGAGCTGCGAAAGCTCTTAAAACAAGTGCAAAATGTGGGACTTACCATTGTACCATTACAAGTTTTTCTTACCGACAAAGGACTAGCAAAAATTCGTATTGCACTTGCAAAAGGAAAGAAAATACACGACAAGAGAGAAACAATAAAAGATCGAGACAATAAACGTGCGCTTGAACGAATCAAAAAAGGGTTTAAACGTTAATTCTTATCTTCTAGCAAAGGAACAAATCGAAAGTTTCCTAAAACCAATTGTTCAAAATCGTTTGCTGTGGTTCTTGTGATTACTATCATTTTCTGATGTTCTTCGCCTACGGGAATAACCATTTTCCCACCAATAGTCAATTGAGCTAAAAGCGCCTCGGGAATTGAAGGTGCTCCTGCGGTGACAATAATTCTATCAAAGGGAGCTTGTTCTGGGAGCCCTTTATAGCCATCACCAAAAATGAGTTTTTTGGGTTTAAAGCCAAGTGCTGGTAATCGTTTTAAACTTGTTCTAAAGAGTTCGTGTTGGCGTTCAATGGAATACACCTTAGCGCCAATATGACATAAAACGGCCGTTTGATATCCTGAGCCCGTGCCAATTTCCAAAACTTTCATACCGGGTTTGAGCTGTAATTGTTCGCTTTGAAATGCAACAGTATAAGGCTGTGATATTGTTTGTTCGGCACCAATTGGAAAGGCCTTGTCTTGGTATGCATGATCAACAAAACTACTATCTAAGAATAAGTGACGCGGAATGTCTCCTATGGCGTTTAAAACTGCAGGATGCGTAATGCCTTTTTGTTGTAACACCTGAACCAGCTGGCGTCTTTTTCCTTGATGTTTAGTCGTGTCCTGCTTCATTTTTTCAAAAATACAAAATCAACCGCCTTCTCAATATCTAATCTTGTTACATTTGTAGCATGGAAAAGAAGATAAACGCTGGCGTATTAGGGGCTGGACACTTAGGTAATATTCACTTAAGACTCTTACACCAATCTGAAAAATATGAATTGATTGGATTCTATGATGAAGACTCAACAGTAAGAGAACAAATAGCAAACGAATTCGGTTTTAAGGCATTTGCCTCTGCAAGTCAGCTAATAGATGCTGTAGAAGTTGTTGACATTGTAACTCCTACTCTTTTCCACTACGACCTTGCGAAAATTGCCATTGAAAAGGGAAAACATGTCTTTTTAGAAAAGCCTATTACACAAACGGTTGCACAGGCAAATGAACTTATATCATTGGCCAAAGCAAACAACGTACTTGGGCAAGTTGGGCATGTGGAACGATTTAATCCCGCTTTTTTGGCTGTAAAAGATCATATTGATAACAGTATGTTTATTGAGACTCATCGCTTAGCTGAGTTTAATCCAAGAGGTACAGATGTTCCGGTGGTTTTGGACCTTATGATTCATGACATTGATACGTTACTAAGTGTGGTAAATGCGCCCGTATCAAATATTTCGGCTAGTGGTGTAGCCATTATTAGTGAAACACCCGACATTGCCAATGCTAGAATTGAATTTGAAAACGGCTGTGTTGCGAATTTAACCGCTAGCAGGATTTCATTGAAAAACATGCGAAAGGCGCGTTTTTTTCAAAAGGATGCATACATATCAATTGATTATTTAGACAAAAAAGTGGAAGTTGTTAAAATGCATGATGCACCCAAAGATGTTGGCGATTTTGACATGGTTTTAGAAAATGCTCAAGGAAAAAAGAAACGCATTTATTTTGACAATCCAGAGGTGCCTGAAGTAAATGCAATTTTAATGGAATTAGAGTGCTTCGCCGATGCTATTGTAAACAGAACCACTCCAATCGTCCCATTAGAACAAGGTAAAAATGCTTTGGACATTGCATTGCAAATTACTGAGCTAGTAGAAAAATCATCAATATGATTGCTACTCAAATTCGCAGCATAAAGGAACATTTGCCTAAAATGGTTACCCTTGTGGCGGTTTCCAAAACGAAACCCAATAGCGCTATTACAGAAGCCTATGAGGCTGGACACCTAGACTTTGGTGAAAATAAAGTACAAGAACTTTGTAAAAAAGCAGAAGAATTACCAAAGAATATAAGATGGCATATGATCGGACATTTGCAACGTAACAAGGTAAAACACATTGCACCGTTCGTTCACCTCATTCATGGTGTAGACAGCGAAAGACTCCTAAACGAAATTAACAAGCAAGCCTCCAAAAACAACCGTATTATTGATGTGCTCATACAAGTTCATATAGCAGAAGAAAGCTCGAAGTTTGGATTCTCCTACAACGAAATTGAAGCACTTTTTATAAATGAAAATAGCTATTCTAATGTTCGGATAGTAGGAATGATGGGTATGGCTACCTTCACAGAAAACAACAAGCAAATAAAGCGTGAATTTGAAACTTTAAGTTCATTTTTCGACAAATGGAAATCATCCAAATCGCTTAAAATATTATCAATGGGAATGAGCAACGACTACCCTATTGCCATTGCCGCAGGAAGCACCATGATTAGAATTGGAAGCCTTATTTTTGGAAGTAGAAATTAAAAGATGTACGCAGTTGTTGATGTAGAAACTACAGGTGGGAAATACAACGAAGAAGGAATAACAGAAGTTGCTATTTACAAATTTGATGGTGCCGAAATTATAGATCAATTCATTAGTCTGATAAATCCTGAACGTCCAATACAACCTTTTGTAGCTCAACTTACAGGTATAAATGAAAACATGCTTCGCAATGCGCCTAAATTTTATGAAGTTGCGAAACGTATTGTTGAAATTACCGAAGGATGTACACTTGTAGCCCACAATGCAAGTTTTGATTATCGTATGCTTTGCACCGAGTTCAATCGCCTAGGGTTTCTTTACGAAAGACCTACGCTTTGTACTGTTGCGCTGGCAAAAAAACTTATTCCAGAACAAGCATCATACAAATTAGGGAAATTGGTGCGGTCATTAGGTATTCCACTAAGTGATCGTCATCGTGCTGCTGGAGATGCCCGAGCTACCGTAAAACTGCTTAAATTACTTCTTGACAAAGACATTGAAAAAAATATTGTTAAAGAAACGCTTCGCACCAAGGAAGAAGACCAGGTGGCGCGAAAATTTCAACACCTAGTTGAACAAATTAAAACTGTAACCGGTGTGTATTATCTTCATAATGAGCGAGGAGACATTATATATATAGGTAAAAGTACCAATATGCGAAAGCGTGTAAATCAACATTTTACTGGAAAGAGTAGAAAAGCACTGAAAATTCAACTCGAAACACATAGTGTGAGTTCAGAAGAAACAGGAAGTGAATTAATTGCATTACTAAAAGAAGTTGATGAAATTCAATTACATAAGCCAAAACACAACAGGGTTCACAAAAACGATAGAATACGCTTTGGACTTGAGGAAGGTTTTAATGCAGCAGGATATCGATTTTTACGCATTGTACACGCTCAGGACAGCGGACACTATTTAACTACATTTAAAAACCTGAGCAATGCACGGAAAACGCTCTATTTTTTTGCACAGAAGTATAGTTTATGCTTCAAATTAGTTGGTTTAGAATCACCAAAAGAAGGGTGTTCAAACATTGAAACAAATCAGTGTTTTGGAGCCTGCTTAGGAAACGAACCCAATGAGCAGTACAATAAACGTGTACAACAATGTGTAGATCGATTGAGTTTTAAGTCGCCCAACATGCTGGTTATTGACAAAGGTCGCACACACGATGAAAGAAGTGTAGTACTTATTCAAGAAAATGAATATAAAGGATTTGGGTATGTGAACTTAAATTACCAAATCACAAATATTGACATGATTAGCACGCTTATAACTCCTATGAAAAATTCACGAGCGGCTCGTCATATCATTCATCAATTTATACGCAAAAACAAAGTAAAAGACATCATAACTTTAAATGCAACAACCTAAACTGATAACGATTTCTGGACCAACGGCTGTTGGAAAAACAGCATTTAGCGTTGCATTAGCAACATTTTTAGAATGCCCAGTCCTGTCTAGTGATGCTAGACAGTTTTATAAGGAAATGCGTATTGGCACAGCAGTTCCAACTAATGAAGAGATGCAAGGTGTTCCGCATTATTTTATACAGCACAAAAGCATACATGAGCCTTACTCTGTTGGGGCTTTTGAAAAAGAAGCGCTTAAAGTTTTAGATGAACAATTTAAAACACATGATGTCGTAATTTTAGTTGGGGGGTCAAATCTGTATACAGATGCCATAGTTAATGGGCTTGATGTTTTCCCAAAGGTTTCAGATGAGATTATAAGTATGTGGCAAAGAAAATTTGATATAAATGGACTGAAACACATACAACAAGCATTATTTGAACTAGATCCTGCATATTACAGTGTCGTAGACATTCAAAACCCAATGCGTTTATTGCGCGCATTAGCAGTTTGCAGTGCATCGGGGAAGCCGTATTCCTCTTTTTTAGGACAACCAAAAGAAAAAAGAAGGTTTGATACTGTTTCGATTGAGCTCATAATACCTAGAGAAACACTCTATGAGCGTATTAATAAACGTGTAGACCTTATGGTTAACGATGGGTTGGTTGAGGAAGTTAAAAATTTAGTGTCGTATAAACACCTAAACGCCTTACAAACCGTTGGTTATAGAGAACTTTTTCCATATTTAGAAGGGAACCAATCTTTAAACAAAAGTATTGAAGAAATTAAAAAAAATACGCGCCGATTTGCAAAACGTCAACTTACATGGATGCGAAATCACCCGTGTATGCATCAACTACCTCATGACACCATGGTTAATCAAGAATTATTGATACAATTAGGTTTGGAAAAAGGCATCTAGGTTTTTTTGAATGCGTTGTGAAACGTCTTTCACTTCTGCTTTTTCAAAAGACTTTCCTGTTATATGTTCATATAATTCTATGTATCTGTCCGAAACGGATTGAATATAAGAGTCTGACATTTCTGGTAGTTGTTGGCCTAGTTTTCCTTGAAAACCATGATCAATAAGCCACCTACGAACAAATTCTTTTGATAATTGACGCTGAGGCGCTCCTTTTTCAAGCCTGTCATTGTAGCCATCTGCATAAAAATAACGTGAAGAATCTGGGGTATGTATTTCATCAATAAGCACAATGTTTCCATCAGCATCTTTACCGAATTCATATTTAGTATCAACTAAAATTAGGCCTTGTTTTGCAGCCATTCTTGTACCTCGATCAAACAATGCACGAGTGTAATGGGCAAGTTGATTATACTCTGATTCAGTAAGAATTTCTCTCGAAATAAGCTCTTCAGGAGTAATATCTTCATCGTGATCACCTTGTTCTGCTTTTGTTGCAGGAGTAATAATCGGCTGTGGAAATGCGTCATTTTCACGCATGCCTTCTGGCATTGGTGCTCCACATAAAATTCGTTTTCCAGCTGCGTATTCTCGGGCAGCATGGCCCGCTAAATAGCCACGTATAACCATTTCTACTTTTAAAGGTTCACAGGCTTTTCCCACCGCTACATTAGGGTCTGGGCAAGCAATTAACCAGTTAGGTACGATATCAGCTGTAGCTTGCAACATATGCGCAGCTATCTGATTTAGTATTTGCCCTTTAAATGGAATTCCCTTTGGCATCACCACATCAAAGGCTGAAAGTCTATCGGTTGCTACCATAACCAACACGTTATTATTTAACGTATAGACTTCACGAACTTTCCCTGTATATTTATTTTGTAAACCTTTCAGGTTTAATTCCGATTGCATGAGTGTCTGCATATGCTAATTATGATGTTCTGTTTGTTTATATGCATCAATTACTTTTTTGACCAAACGATGTCTAATAACATCTTTGTCGTCTAAATAAATCATGCC
This sequence comes from Flavobacteriaceae bacterium, assembly GCA_038124405.1. Taxonomy (GTDB): domain Bacteria; phylum Bacteroidota; class Bacteroidia; order Flavobacteriales; family Flavobacteriaceae; genus UBA7446. The sequence continues at coordinate 25,587 of JAYPBW010000006.1, forward strand.
TATGCCTTTTACGTTGTTTAATACAAGAATGGCTTCTTTAAGTCCCGAAATTACACGTCTTGGCAAATCTATTTGACCAGGATCTCCAGTAATCATAAACTTAGCATTTTTGCCCATTCTTGTTAAGAACATTTTCATTTGATTATGGGTGGTATTTTGTGCTTCATCTAAAATCACAAAGGCGTTATCTAAAGTTCTTCCTCGCATAAACGCCATAGGAGCAATTTGAATAATACCATTTTCAATGTAATGATCTAGTTTTTCTTTTGGAATCATATCGCGCAATGCATCATAGAGAGGTTGCATGTACGGGTCGAGTTTTTCTTTTAAGTCACCCGGTAGAAAGCCGAGGTTTTCACCCGCCTCAACAGCAGGTCGAGTTAAAATAATCCGTTTGACTTGTTTTGATTTTAGGGCTTTTACTGCCAAAGCAACCCCCGTATATGTCTTACCAGTACCGGCAGGACCAACAGCAAAAACCATATCGTTCCTACTCATTTCATCTACGAGCCGCGCTTGGTTTAAGGTTTGAGCTTTAATAATTTTACCTCCTACACCATGCAAAATAACTTTATTATCATCGGGGTCTAAGCCAAAGTTCTCATCTGCATCACTTTCTAAAATCTGTTGAACCATTTCATCATCAAGGGTATTGTATTTTCCATAATGAGCAACAAGTCTATCTACTTGCTTTTCAAAAACTTCTAGAATATCTTCCTCACCAAATGCGGTAATCTTATTTCCACGAACTACAATTTTAATCTTGGGAAAGTATTTTTTTAATAGTGCAATATTACTGTTATTTTTTCCTCCGTAGAATGCTGTAGGATTAACCTCTGCAAGCTCAATTATAATTTCGTTCAAATGTGTGTTTTTAAAAGATAGGCCCTTTAGGGTTGAATTTTGGTAACTTTGTATTCAAAATTACATAATTTTTACATTGCTAACTTAAGTTAAGGTTATTTCATGCCGCTAATTACACTCACTACAGATTTTGGATTGCAAGATGCTTATGTGGCCGGGCTAAAGGCGCAATTGTACCAACAACTTGAAGCTCCAGAAATGGTAGATATTGCACACCTAATAGATCCGTTTCATATTGGACAGGCAGCTTATGTAGTACGTTCTGTCTATAGAAGTTTCCCTCAAAACAGTATTCATTTCATTGGGGTTGATTTCAATGAAACTCCAGAGCAAGAATTAATCATTGCTAAGCTTAATGACCATTTTTTTGTGTGTACAAACAACGGTTTTTTGTCTTTATTAGAGCCCGAAATTAATCCTTCTCAATGCGTTAAAATAACTACACCGCACAAAAACCCTCTTACAAAAGCCATTGAAGCTATAGCTCACCTTCACAGAGGTGGTGCATTAAGTATTATTGGAACGCCATTTTCTGAGCTTAAACAACGAACCCAACATATGCCGCTTATTAATACGCAACAAAATGAAATCCAAGGGCATGTACTGCATATAGACAGGTACGGTAATGTAATTACTAACATTACCGAAAAGCTATTTCACAAAGTGGGTCAACAACGTGCATTTACTATTCACGCTAGAAATCACAGATTTGAACGTGTGTTTAATCATTACCATGAAGCTATACGCTTTGATGTTCCCAAAGATCGTAGGGAAGAAGATGGTAAAAAACTTGCCTTATTCAATCAACAAGGACATTTAGAATTGGCTATTTACAAAGGGAATCCAAATTACGGTGGTGGTGCCAGCACCCTTTTTGGCTTATCGTATTTAGATCCCATACGCGTTGCGTTCATAACTGAGGGCTAGGTGTTAATAAATTTGTTTTAGGTTGGCAACATGAAACAATATATTTGTAGGTAAACAAGATAATCATGAATTTCATTGTATCGAGTACGCAGTTGTTGCGCCAATTACAAACTCTTAGCGGCGTTTTAAACTCTAGTAATACACTTCCTATACTTGATCACGTTCTTTTTGAACTGCATCCACAACTATTACGTATCACAGCCACAGATTTAGAAACTACCATAAGTGCATCACTCGAGGTTGAATCAACACAACAAGGAAAAATTGCTCTACCTGCACGCTTACTTCTTGATACCTTAAAAACATTCCCAGAACAACCGCTAACATTTTCTCAAGCTGCCAACAATACATTAGAAATTAGTTCTGAACAAGGAAAATATGCCCTTGCTTATGCAAGCGCAGAAGAATTTCCACAAGCGGCAGAAGTTGTTGACGCCTCTAGCGTTACCGTTATGGGTGACACTCTTTCAACAGCTATAACAAACACCATTTTTGCCAGTGGCAATGACGATTTACGTCCTGTTATGAGTGGTGTGTTTTTTCAATTATCTTCTTCTGGATTAACTTTTGTAGCTACTGATGCCCACAAGCTCGTGAAATATGAACGAACTGATTTAGTTGCTCCAGAAACTGCAGAGTTTATTATGCCGAAAAAACCACTAAATCTTCTTAAATCTGTTTTAATAGGTAGTGAATCGGAAGTGAAAATTGAATACAGTAGTAGTAACGTTCAGTTTTCATTTGATGAGACAGTGCTCATCTGTCGTTTAATTGACGGAAAATATCCGAATTATGAAGCGGTTATCCCTAAAGAAAACCCTAATGTAATGAGCATTAACCGTGTACAATTCTTAAACACAGTTAAACGAGTTAGTATATTCTCCAATAAAACAACGCATCAAATTAGATTGCGAATTGCTGGCGCTGAACTCCATATTTCTGCAGAAGATATTGACTACAGTAACAAAGCAGAGGAAAGATTGGCATGCTCCTATCAAGGAGATGATATGCAGATTGGATTTAACGCCAGATTTCTAACGGAAATGCTGAGCAACCTTAACTCTGAAGAAATTCAATTGGAACTTTCACTTCCTAATCGAGCGGGAATTATTACTCCAATAGATGGACTTGACGAAGGCGAACAAGTTACGATGCTAGTAATGCCAGTAATGCTCAATAATTAGTTACAGCAAATAGTCGGTACTTATAAAGTTAGATTTATGTGAATCTAACATCTCGCGCAATATTTCTTTATTACTTTCATTGTCTTTGGTAGCGACAAACGTCCTGATAGAAAAAGAACGCAGCGCATCTCGAACACTAAGTGTACTAACAGCAGAGTCTTTTCGACCCGTAAACGGATAGACATCTGGACCTCTTTGACAAGAACTGTTTAAATTAACACGACAAACTAGATTGGCTAAGGTGTCAATCAGCGGCCCTAGTTTATTTACATCTTTACCAAACAAGCTAACCTGTTGACCGTATGACGAAGCGGCCATGTCGTCTAAAGGAGTGTCTATATCCATAAAAGAAATTACTGGAATTACTGGACCAAACTGCTCTTCTTCATAAACACGCATATCGTGATTAACAGGATATAGAACTGCTGGAAAAATAAAGTTCTCTGTACGTTCTCCACCACGTGGGTTTAGTACAGTAGCACCTTTTGCTTTTGCGTCATCAATAAGTTCTTGGATGTAATCCAATTTATTTGGCTCAGGTAACGGAGTAAGCAAGGTATTATCCCAAGGCATTCCCAATTGTAGAGCATCTACTGCTTCGGTGAATTTTGCTAAAAACGCTTCTCTTACATCTTCGTGTACATAAAGAATTTTTAATGCCGTACATCGTTGACCATTAAATGATAACGTTCCAGCTATACATTCTTGAACGGTCTTATCTATATCAGCATCAGGAAGAATAATCCCTGGGTTTTTAGCTTCTAGACCTAATACCAGGCGCAATCTACTTTTCTTAGGATGTAAATCCTGTAAAGACATTGCCGAAGAACTGTGCCCAATTAACGCAAGAACATCAATTTTTCCTGTTTTCATTATTGGAGTCGCTACAGTTCGACCTCTACCAAAAACAATATTTACAACACCCGGAGGAAAACTTTCTTTAAAAGCCTTGAGTAGTGGCGCAATAAGCAGAACCCCGTGCTTAGCAGGCTTAAAAATAGCTGTATTTCCCATGATGATTGCGGGTATCAGCAAAGCAAATGTTTCGTTTAATGGATAGTTATATGGGCCTAAACACAGTACAACTCCAATAGGGCCACGGCGAATATGTGCATATACACCACCGTGGTTATGAAACTTCGCACTGTCACGATCTATATCTTTATATTCATCTATAGTGTCTATGATATAATCGACAGTTCGATCGAATTCTTTCTCAGAATCATTTAAATTTTTACCAATCTCCCACATGAGAAGTTTTACAACTTGTTCTCGCTCCTTTTTCATAAGCGTAACAAAGCGTTCCATACAAGCAATGCGGTCTGCAACTTTCATGGTTGGCCACTCCCCTTTTCCTTTATTAAATGCATTAGAAGCAGCATCTAGAGCTTTAAGCGCGTGTTCTTCATCCATATCGGGAACAGATCCCAAATGTGTTGGCGCAGATACTCCATCAGCGTTTGTAGTATGTATGGTAGAGTTAACATCAGCTGTTGGACCGTCCCAAAGCGTGAGCTCTCCATTGATTAAAAAACTGTTGTGATGAAATGGGGAATTAATAGAATACTGTGATGGTATACTCATGTTTTAAATTTCATAGCGTGACAAAGCTAAATTAAAAATTGAAATAAATCGGGCTTGTTATTTAAATAATCACCAAAAAAACCCTTTTCTTTCATTCGATTTAGCAATGGATCAAAGTCATTTTTAGATTTTAATTGTATTCCAACTACTGCTGGTCCTTGTGAACGAGCACTTTTTTTAGAATATTCGAAAAAAGTAATATCATCTGTTGGACCCAATATATCTTGAACAAATTCTCTTAATGCTCCGGCACGTTGAGGAAAGCGTACAATAAAGTAATGTTTTAATTCACTGAATAGTAATGCTCGCTCTTTAATCTCGGCCATGCGTGTAATATCATTATTTCCGCCGCAAACAAGACAAACAACATTTTTGCCTTTAATTACATCTTTAAGTTGAGGCAACGCAGAAACAGACATGGCGCCAGCAGGCTCAACCACTATGGCATCGCGAGTATACATCGTTAAAATGTTCTGACATATTTCACCTTCATCTAACAACAATAAATCATTTAAATGTTGTGAACAGTAGTCAAAACCAATTTCACCAATGGTTTTAACAGCAGCACCGTCAACAAAAACATCTAACGATTCTAATGTAACTCGTGAACCCTGTTGTAAGGATTCGTTCATGCTGGGTGCGCCTTTAGGTTCTACTCCAATAATTTTTGTTTCTGGAGACTTTTGTTTGAACACACTAATAATACCAGAGATTAAACCTCCACCACCAATAGGAACAATAATATAATCTATAGGTGAAGTTGCTTGTTCTAAAATTTCTAGGGCAATTGTGGCTTGACCCGCAATAACATCTTCATCGTCAAATGGGTGGATAAATGTCTTTCCGGAAGTACTAACAAAATTTTTAGCGGCTTCATAGCAGTCATCATAGGTGTCACCAACTAACTTAATGGTAACATTTTCACCTCCAAACATTGCTACTTGAGAAACCTTCTGCTGAGGGGTTGGTGTTGGCATAAAAATAGTGCCATGAATGTTGTGATAGCTACAAGCATAAGCAACTCCTTGCGCATGATTTCCTGCGCTAGAGCAGACAACTCCATGAGAACGCTGAACATCATTTAAAAGTGAAATTTTATTAAATGCTCCACGTATTTTAAACGATCTAACGGCCTGCAAATCTTCACGTTTTACCCATATATTAGACTGATATAAATCACTTAACCTTTTGTGTTGTTCAAAAGGAGTGGGTACAACAGCCTGGCCAAGTCGCTTCGAAGCAGCTTCTATTATTGATATGTCAATTGCCGATCTCACTTACACGATTCGCTTCATTGCAGTCATAGACGCACGAAGTGTTTTACCAATTTTTTCTACGGGGTGATTTCTAATAATATCATTTATGGCAATTAAACGCTGGTTGTCAACGCCATTAGTATCAGTACTGTATGATGTTCCAATTACAGAAGTATCTACTGTTTTCATAAAGTCAGTGAGCAAGGGCTTACATGCATGGTCAAATAAATAACATCCGTACTCTGCCGTATCAGAAATGACTCGATTCATTTCAAATAGCTTTTTACGAGCAATTGTATTGGCAATCAACGGTGTTTCGTGCAAAGATTCGTAGTAAGCTGAAGCATCTTTAATTCCAGCAGCCACCATGGTTTCAAATGCCAATTCCACTCCAGCACGAACAAATGCTACCATTAACACCCCCTGATCAAAATACGTTTGTTCAGCAATTTCGTCTGTTGTTGGTGCTGTTTTTTCAAAAGCTGTTTCGCCTGTTGCAGCACGCCAAGACAATAAGTTTTTATCATCGTTAGCCCAGTCTTCCATCATGGTTTTCGAAAAATGACCAGACATAATATCATCCATATGTTTGTTAAACAACGGACGCATAATTACTTTTAGCTCTTCCGACAGGTCAAAGGCTTTAATTTTAGCAGGATTTGATAAACGATCCATCATATTGGTTACACCGCCATGCTTCAAGGCTTCAGTAATGGTTTCCCAACCATACTGTATTAATTTTGATGCATAGGCAGAATCAATTCCTTTTTCAACCATTTTATTGAATGATAAAATAGAACCTGTTTGCAAAACACCACACAAAATGGTTTGCTCGCCCATTAGGTCAGACTTTACCTCGGCAATAAATGACGATTGAAGTACTCCAGCGCGGTGTCCACCAGTACCCACACAATATGCTTTTGCTTGCGCCCAACCTTTTCCTTCTGGGTCGTTTGCATCATGGACAGCAATAAGCGTTGGTACTCCAAATCCACGTAAATATTCTTCACGAACTTCTGAACCTGGGCTTTTAGGCGCTACCATTATTACTGTCAAATCCTCTCTAATTTGAGTTCCCTCTTCAACAATATTAAACCCATGAGAATAAGAAAGTGTAGCTCCTTTCTTCATTAAGGGCATTACCGCTTCTACTACAGATGTATGGTTTTTGTCTGGAGTGAGGTTAATAACTAAGTCAGCAGATGGAATCATTTCCTCATAGGTGCCAACTGCGAAATTGTTAGACGTTGCATTTACGTAAGAGGCACGCTTTTGCTCTATAGCACCACTTCTTAAGGCATACGAAACATCTAATCCCGAATCGCGCATATTTAACCCTTGATTTAACCCTTGTGCACCGCAGCCGACAACAACAATTTTCTTTCCTTTTAGCGCATCAATACCGTCTGAAAATTCAGAATCGTCCATAAAACGGCATTGCGATAATTGATGCAACTGGTCACGTAGTGGAAGGGTGTTAAAATAATTACTCATCTGTTTATATTTAATCGTTTAGTTTTGTTAATAAGGCTTTTATTTTCATTGGCGACTTTGTAACCGAAATACGTCCCGAGCGAACAAATTGTAACAAACCATAAGGTGCTAAATAGTTATACAACTGCTCAGTCTCATGTCGAAAACCTGTTTTTTCGATTACGAAAAATTCTTCGTTAACAGTAACAATGTTTGCGTGACTGTTTTTTATAATATTTTGAATGTGGCGCTCTTCAAATAAGGACTTGGACGCTACTTTGTACAAAGCAGATTCTTGAAAAATAGTCTCTTCATCTGTATGGTAAAACGCCTTGATAACTTCAATTTGTTTTTCAATTTGGCCTACTACTTTTTTTACAGCTTCTTCAGTTAGACTAACAACAATTACAAATCGAGATACATTTTCAATTTCAGAAGCAGAAGAAGTAATACTTATGATATTAATTTGTCTACGTTGAAATATTGCCGAAACGCGGTTGAGCAAGCCAACGCTGTTTTCAGTATAAATAGATATGGTATAATTTTTTTCCATAATTATGATAATATTACATCAGAAACGGATGCGCCAGAAGGAATCATCGGAAATACATTATCTTCTTTTTCAACACACACTTCAAGGAAATACGGTCTGTCAGATGCAATCATTTCATCAACAGATTTTCCTAATTCATCTCTAGTAGATACACGTTTTGCATCTATAAAATATCCCTCTGCAATTTTAACAAAATCTGGATTTGTCATTTCGGTAGATGCATATCGTTTATCAAAAAATAATTGTTGCCATTGGCGAACCATTCCGAGAAACTCATTGTTAAGCACGACCACCTTAACGGCTGCTTGAGTTTGAAAAATAGTACCTAATTCTTGGATAGTCATTTGAAAACCACCATCTCCAATAACAGCTACAACTTCACGTTCTGGAGCACCCATTTTAGCTCCTAGTGCCGCTGGGAGTGCGAAGCCCATAGTTCCCAAACCGCCTGATGTTACATTACTTTTTGAGTTAGAAAAACGAGCGTAGCGGCATGCAATCATTTGATGTTGACCTACATCAGAAACAATAATTGCGTCATCATTAGATGCACGGTTAATTTCTTTAAGTACTTCACCCATTGTAAGACCTTCTTTGGTAGGATGTAAGTCTTGTTTAATTACTTTCTCAAACTCTATTTCGTCGTGATTCTTAAATGCAGCAAACCAATCGCTGTAAGGTTTTGAAGAAACTTTCTCCGTTAACAGCGGAAGTGTTTCTTTCACATTACCCAACACAGCAACATCTGCGGTTACATTCTTGTTTATCTCTGCAGGATCAATTTCTAGGTGAATTACTTTAGCCTGTTTGGCATAAGTGGACAAATCTCCAGTAACACGATCGTCGAAACGCATTCCAATAGCAATAAGTACATCACACTCATTAGTGAGTTTGTTTGGACCATAATTTCCATGCATTCCTACCATACCTACATTTAGAGGGTGGTCTGTAGGAATTGCTGAAACCCCCAAAATTGTCCACGCAGCAGGAATATTCGATTTTTCAACGAAAGCTTTAAATTCTTCTTCGGCTTTACCTAATAGGACTCCTTGTCCCCAAACAATTAAAGGCTTTTTAGCGTTGGCAATTAGGGTAGCTGCCTCGTCTATAGAATCGGTATTTATTTCTGGAACTGGAGTGTAGCTCCTAACGCCTTTACAGGGTGTATAATCAAAATCAAAAGAGGCAAATTGAGCATCTTTAGTAATATCGATTAAAACTGGACCTGGACGACCCGATCGTGCAATGTAAAATGCCTTGGCCATGATTTCGGGAATTTCATCCACATTGGTAATCTGATAATTCCATTTTGTAACTGGCGTAGAAATTCCAATGATGTCTGTTTCTTGAAAAGCGTCTGAACCTAACAAATGAGAGGGAACTTGACCAGTAATACACACCATTGGTGTTGAATCAATCATAGCGTCTGCAATGCCTGTAACTAGGTTTGTAGCACCAGGGCCAGAAGTAGCTACGCATACACCAACCTTACCACTTACTCGAGCATATCCTTGTGCAGCATGAGTGGCTCCTTGTTCGTGACGTGTAAGCACGTGTTGCAATTTGTCTTGAAATTTATAAAGCTCATCATAAAAGGGCATGATGGCACCTCCTGGATATCCATATATCAAATCTACTCCCTCAGCCAATAGGCAATGGATTAGTGCTTCAGAACCAGTAATATTTTGCTTTTTCATGGATTATTCATCAGTTACACAACCTTCAGAAGCTGACGCTACTGCTTTTGCATATTTAAACAATACTCCTTTTTCTACTTTTAATTCAGGGGCAAACCAAGAAGCTTTTCTTTTGGTAAGCTCTTCATCTGTTAGTTGCACGTGCAATTCATTTGTTTGTGCGTCTATTCGGATAATATCTCCATTTTGAACAAGTCCAATAGCGCCTCCAAGTTGTGCTTCAGGGGTAATATGACCAACAACAAAACCATGCGTTCCACCCGAGAAGCGTCCGTCCGTAATTAAAGCTACATCTTTACCCAAACCTGCACCCATGATAGCTGCGGTTGGTTTTAGCATTTCAGGCATTCCAGGACCTCCTTTAGGGCCTTCATATCGAATAACAACAACTTCTCCTTTTTGAACCTCTCCTGCTTTTATTCCTGCGTTTGCTAAAAATTCCCCGTCATATACACGAGCTGGACCTTCAAAAGAAAGCCCCTCTTTACCCGTGATTTTTGCTACCGAACCTTCAGTTGCGAGGTTACCAAATAAAATTCGAATATGTCCTGTTTCTTTTATGGGATTGTCTAGTGATTGAATTACTTTTTGGCCTGCTGTAAGAGAAGGAACATCTGCCATATTTTCAGCAAGTGTTTTTCCAGTAACAGTTAAACAATCTCCGTGAAGCATTTTATTCTCAAGCATGAATTTTATCACAGCTGGAATTCCACCCACGCGGTGTACGTCTTCCATCAAAAACTTTCCACTAGGTTTCAAGTCGGCTAAAAATGGAGTGGTATCGCTTATACGTTGGAAATCTGCAAGCGTAAAGTCAACTTCAGCAGCTCTTGCTATAGCCAAAAAGTGAAGTACCGCATTCGTAGAACCTCCTAAAACAGTCACCAATCGAATCGCATTTTCTAACGATTTTTTTGTAACAATATCTTTGGGCTTAATATCTTTTTCTATGAGTAAGCGCATTGCTTTTCCAGCAGCAATACATTCATCAGTTTTTTCTTTACTAACCGCTGGGTTTGAAGAATTGTATGGTAATGCAAGTCCTAAAACTTCAATGGCAGACGCCATGGTATTTGCGGTGTACATACCACCACAAGCACCTGCTCCAGGGCACGCATTGTGGATTACCTGTTGGTATTGAGCTTCGTTTATTGTCCCTGCAACTTTTTCTCCCCAAGCTTCAAAAGCAGAAACAACATCTAATTTTTTATCGGCGACACAGCCTGATGCAATTGTACCACCATAAACCATAATGCTCGGACGGTTTAGACGCAACATTGCCATCACAGAACCCGGCATATTCTTATCACATCCAACAACCGCTACCATGCCATCGTAAGACATACCGCCCATAACGGTCTCCATAGAGTCAGCAATGAGGTCTCTTGAAGGCAATGAAAAACGCATTCCTGGAGTACCCATAGAAATGCCATCACTTACTCCAATAGTGTTAAAAACCAAGCCTACCAAATCTGCTTCTTGTGTACCCTTTTTGATTTCTAGAGCTAAATCGTTAAGGTGCATGTTACAGGGATTTCCTTCGTATCCTGTACTTGCAATTCCGACTAATGGTTTTTGAAAATCTTCATTTGTTAAACCAATGGCATGTAGCATAGCCTGTGCAGCGGGTTGACTAGGATCTTGCGTAACAACTTTCGAATATCGATTGTGTGCCATAGGAATGTACTAAAAACAAGGTGCTAAAATACAAAACCACGTTAATCTGAGAAAAATGTTTCGCATCTATTTTTAAACTTGTTAATTTACAATATTTTAAAGGATAAATAATTGATTTTGAGTTAAGTATATTTAGCAAATAAATTTAAATTCAATAAATAAGACTGCCTGTTTGGAGTGAATACTCTATTTTTGCAAAATCGTTTACAAAACGACTAAATAACCGCTCATGATTAAGAATATCCCACTTAAACAAGTAAAAGATAGTCAAAATGGTTTCTATAAGGGGGGAAATACTTTATCTATTGAAAAACGCATTTCAAATCTAAAGGCGTTAAAAAAATGTATTACTACTAACGAATCTAAAATCATAAAGGCGTGACAGGATGATTTAGCAAAACCTGAGGCAGAAATTTGGTTAGCCGAGATTCACGTTACACTTACTGAACTTAACACAGTGATCAAAAATCTTGTGCATTGGGCAAAACCGAAACGCATTTCTGGGAAGTGGCTAAATGCCCCAAGCAAAGACTGGATTGTTCCAGAACCCTACGGTGTAACACTTCACATCGCGCCATGGAATTATCCTTTTCAACTCGCATTAAACCCTCTAATAGGTGCTGTTGCAGCGGGAAATACGGTCATACTAAAGCCATCTGAACATGCACCAAAAACTGCTGCAATTCTCAATAAAATCCTCAGTCAAGTATTTTCACCAGAATGGGTGTTTGTAGCTGAAGGCGGACCTGATGTAGCAAAAGAACTTCTCTCTTTTAGATGGGATTATATCTTCTTTACAGGCGGTGTTAGTATTGCCAAAATTGTAGCCAAAGCAGCTGCAGAGCACCTCACACCAACTACATTAGAACTAGGCGGAAAAAACCCGTGCATTGTGGACCATACAGCGAATATTTCTGTAAGTGCTCGAAGAATAGCTTGGGGTAAATTCATGAACTGCGGTCAAATATGCATGTCACCCGACTACTTGCTTGTACACCAAAACAAATACATTGAATTGCTAGAAGCTCTTAAAAAAGAAATTGTGCGTATGTATGGTGAAAGTCCGAAACAATCTCCCGACTATGCAAGACTGGTACATAAGGGGCATGTGGAAAAAATGAAAGCCTTACTTAAAAGTCAAAACATTCTTTTTGGAGGTGACGTAGATGAAGAAGATCGTTATGTTGCGCCCACACTAGTTGGGTTAAGTTCATTAGATAATAAGCTTATGGAAGATGAAATATTTGGTCCAATACTTCCAATCATCACCTATAATAATGAAACTGAAATTCATGACATCATAACAAACTTTGAAAAACCACTTTCATTTTATGTGTTTTCAGAACGTAAAAAATGGGCGCGTAACATGATGCGCAGCCACAGTTTTGGAGGTGGGATGATAAACGATGTCATTGTGTATTTCACCAACGAAAAACTTCCTTTTGGAGGTGTAGGGCATAGCGGTGTGGGTAGTTATCATGGAAAACACTCTTTTGACACGTTCACCCACAATAAACCCTACGTGGAACGCCCCACATGGTTTGACCCCAAACAAAGGTATGCACCCTATGGGAAATCGTTCCCACTACTCAAAAAGATTTTACGTTGGACGAGCTAACCCAACCACCCTTCTCTATCCAAACTACGATACTGAATGGCTTCGGCGATGTGAGCATCATGAATGGCATCAGCTATGCGATGGTTACTTTCTTTTACTGCATTATCGGGCAATCCCACAAGGTGATAACCAACGCCTGGATGAATATGGACTTCTATGGTAATGCACTGAGCATCTATGCCAAAAACGGCACTTCCATAAATTTGGGTGAGCATAAGTAGGTATTTGGTATAAAATTACAAATTTTCACGTTCTTTGCACTCATGAACGCAAACGATTTTCGTGCTATCTGTGGCCAATTTGCAACAGGCATTACCGTAATTACAACATCGTATAAAGGAAATTCCTATGGCTTTACAGCCAATTCTTTCACATCTGTGTCTCTTGATCCGCCAATTATATTATTTTGTTTAAAAACGAACTCTACTACAAATGAGGCGTTTGCCAGTAGTAAATCTTTTGCCATTAATATTTTGACTGAAGATCAAGAAGCCATTTCAAATGCGTTTGCCAATCCAAAAAACACACAAGAAGAGCGTTTTAATTTTGTACAACTTTTAGATCAACCATTACCTGTATTTGCCAATTCTTTGGGTTTTTTGACTGGAAAAATCATAAAAACACAAGAAGTTGGCGACCACATTGTGTATTAC
>JAYPBW010000007.1:0-3982 GCA_038124405.1 Flavobacteriaceae bacterium
TATATAAATCGCGCCCTGTTCTAGTACTTGTAAAAGAAGCCGTAGAAATCCCCTAAAATCCCAACGATCCCAATTACATTGCTTCTGAAAATGTGCATTTGGTAGCAGAGTTGTCAAAAAGCCGCGTGTATATCAATGAACCCGTAACCGTGGTGTATAAGCTTTATTTTGCAGGCAACGTCAGGCCATCTGATGTAAATCCTGTAGATATGCCCGAGTACAAAGATTTTTGGTCTCAAGATATTCCCTCAAGGCGCACCATAGATAGAGAAATGTACAAAGGAAAGCTGTACAGCTATGTGGCATGGCAACAAACAGTGCTCTATCCACAACGAGCGGGAAAATTACCCATAGCTCCTCTCACGTTAGATTTACAACTGGATGTGCCTACAAACAGGCGTGATTTTTTCGGAAATCAAATCTACACCCAAGTGTCGCGAACCATTACGGCAGGCAAACGAACACTTACCGTTATGCCATTCCCCGAAGAAGGAAAACCAAATACATTTAGCGGTGCTGTGGGTACGTTTGAACTAGAAGTTAGTACATCTAAAAATGCATTAAACGCATCCGAATCTTTGCAAGCCACGGTCGAGGTAAAAGGCAAAGGAAACCTTAAGCTTTTTTCACTACCCGAATTGGTTACTCCAAGTGCATTAGAACGTTATGACCCTGAACACAAAGAGCAAGTAACGACAACACTTTCTGGAATGCGCGGGAGTATTCAAGATACGTACACGCTTGTTCCTCAGTTTCAAGGGAAATATCCAATTCCCGCAATACGATTTTCATATTTTGACCCAAAGGCCAAAGCTTACAAGACGATTACTTCAGAGGAAACTATAATTAATGTGATAGAGGGGCCCAAAGCAGCAGCTACGCCAAGCAGTTCAGCCCCAGTCGCAGTTAATGTTCCTGCTATTTCAAATGCATTTCATTTTATATCGCAACGGTCAGACTTTAGACCAATAGCTCAAAAATCTTTTTTAGGGAGTTTGTGGTTCTATATTTTAATAGGACTACCTGTTTTGTTGTTGGCGGTGTTTTTACTACTCCGGAATCGAGTGCCTGATACAGCACTATTGGCACAACGGCACAAGGCCAAACTGGTTAAGAAATATTTAGGCAAGGCCAAACGAAACATGTCTGAAGCCTCTGATTTTTATGTAGCTCTTGAGGCGGCATTACACAATTATGTAAAAGCACGTTTACACATTCAAACTTCAGAATTTAGCAAAGAAAAAATGGAGAGCTTGCTTACTGAAAAAGGAGTTGACACACAAACAGTGGCTCTTTTTATTCGCGTACTTACAAATTGTGAATTTGCAAGATATACACCTAGTTCAAAGAGCAGTATGAAACAGGATTATGCAACTGCTGTAGAAGCGATAACCCAAATGGATAAACAGTTTTAGCTATGAAAACGATTGTATTTTTGACGCTTTTGTGCTCATCTTTTTGTTTCGGCCAAACTCCAGAAGATTTATTTCGTGAGGGGAACATAGCATATAATGAAGGATCGTATGCACGCGCCATTACGTATTATGATTCAATAAACTCTTTAGGGATGCATTCGGCAGCACTATATTTTAATTTAGGCAATGCGCATTACAAGCAAAATGCAATAGCACCTAGTATTTTAAATTTCGAAAAAGCATTGCTATTAGACCCCGATAACCAGCAGGCGTTAGACAATTTGGCTTTTGCTCAAAATATGACTCTTGATCGTTTCTCAGCACTCCCAGAAAGTGATTTAAGAATAGTATCTAAAAGACTTCTTTACTTAACCTCTGTTCGAGGGTGGAGTATATTAGTGGTAGTTTGTATTTGGATAGCTGCACTGTTGTTTTATATGTATGTCAATGGAGTATCTAGTGGCTTAAAAAGACTATTTTTTACCGGCTTTACGCTAACTGTACTTGGGGCGCTAATAGCTTTGATGTTTGCATTACAACAGAAAAGGATAAATCAAACCACACGCCCTGCCATAGTTTTTGCTCAGGAAGAATCGTTTAGGGATGAACCCAACCTAAGGGCAGAAGTATTATTGACCATTCACGAAGGAACAAAAGTTTTTGTTCAAGAAAGCGTAGAGGATTGGGTAAAAATAAAACTCGCAAATGGGGCTGTGGGCTGGATTCCTGAAAGCAGTATAAAGCGCATCAACTTTGCTGAAGAATAGGCGGGATATTTTCAATAGCAGGAGTCTCGGCATTGATTTGCTCAAACAGATAGGCTCCTAACTGTTGTAGAGGTTCAAAGAACAACGAATGTTCCATTACATCTTCTTGTAAAAAAGGAACAAATACATTGGCTTGTCCCAAAATCCAAATCAATACACCACATATTACCAACCACTTACAAGCGCCAAAAATAGCTCCTAATAATCTGTTAAGAAATCCAAGCAAAACAACTTTTGCTAGCTTAGTAAGGAGCTTTCCAATCCACGCCACGCCAATTATTATAACTATAAAAGTAAGTGCAAATGCCAATAGCGGAAGGTAATCCCAATCGATGTATTTGGCTAGAAAATTCGCAGTAAAACTTGAGAAATGCAGTGCGCCAAATACCCCCAATACCAATGCTAAAAGAGATGTAACTTCTACGAAAAATCCTCTAAAGGCGCCACGAATAAGCCCGTAGAATAACAAACACAGTACTGCAATATCGATATAGTTAAGTTGCATCTTACAAATGTACGTATAGATTTATTGGCATTGGCGTTACTTGATAGGAATGTGTATTTTTGCTCCCATGATAGATAGCATCAAAGGACATCTCAGTGATGTTGCAGCCTTTAAAGCAACTTCTGCGGAACAAGTTGAGCAGTTTCGAATTGCGTATTTGGGGAAAAAGGGACACGTCACCAAACTCTTTGCCGACTTTAGAAACGTTCCCAACGACCAAAAGAAAGAATACGGTCAATTGCTTAACAAATTAAAGACCGAGGCTCAAGCAAAAGTAGCTGAATGGCAAGCGGCCCTTTCTAGTGATGTGTCTGTTAAAAGTACTATTGGAGATATTACCCGCCCTGGACAACCTATTCCATTAGGAGGAAAACATCCCATCAGTATTGTTAGAGACAAGGTGATTGATGTATTTAGCCGAATTGGTTATGGACTTTCATCGGGTCCTGAAGTGGAGGATGATTGGCATAATTTTACAGCGTTAAATTTACCCGAGCATCACCCTGCGCGAGACATGCAGGATACATTTTTCGTACAAACAGACCCCGATGTTATGCTGCGAACGCACACCTCTTCTGTGCAAGTGAGGCACATGGAAAGCAACCAACCTCCAATTCGAATTTTATCACCTGGTCGGGTTTTTAGAAATGAGGCAATTTCGGCACGTTCTCACTGTGTGTTTCATCAAGTTGAAGGCTTATATATTGATAAGAATGTTTCGTTTGCCGACTTAAAACAAACGTTACTATATTTTACTAAAGCAATTTTTGGCACAGCAGAAATTCGTCTTCGCCCATCTTATTTTCCATTCACTGAACCTAGCGCTGAAGTAGATATATACTGGGGATTAGAGACCGAAGCAGACTATCGAATTACAAAAGGAACGGGTTGGCTCGAAATTATGGGTTGTGGTATGGTAGATCCAAATGTGTTAACCAATTGCGGAATTGACCCTGAAGAATATTCTGGCTTTGCATTTGGCATGGGGCTAGAGCGTATGGCAATGCTGTTATATCAAATTGAAGATATACGTATGTTCTATGAAAACGATGTGCGGTTTTTAAAGCAGTTTACTTCGGCTAGCTAAGTACTTGGCTAAGTGCTTTCATTTTTCGTTTCGCAGATGCCTTTTCATAAAGAACCTGATAAACACATTGTAAAATAGGGAATTTATCTCCAAAAGCATCAATAAGCTCGTATGTTGTTTTTGTTCCATGATAGCCTTCGGCAATCATAGTCATTTCCATAAGAGCCGCTTTAACAGTATAGCCTTTTCCAATCATGTTTCCAAACAT
>JAYPBW010000007.1:3992-16420 GCA_038124405.1 Flavobacteriaceae bacterium
GCTAAATACAGAGTATGCAGTCACTAACATATCTCCCAAATAAGCAGACTTATTAATGTTCCGTTTCTTTTTATTTACTTGTTTAGTAAAACGCTTCATTTCACGCATTGATGAACTTATGAGGACACTAATAAAATTATCGCCATATCCTAACCCATGTGCCATACCTACAGCAATAGCATACACATTTTTTAAGGTGGCTGCATACTCAGTTCCTACAACATCATCCGAAGTAGTTGAGCGGATGTAGCTACAGTCTAACTTGGATTTCATTTGAGTGGCAATATCAAGATTTGTGCTTGCAATGGTCAAATACGAAAGGCGTTCTAAAGCCACCTCTTCGGCATGGCAAGGCCCTGTAATTACTCCCAAATGAGTATCCGGAACGCCATAGTTTTTACGCATGAACTCTCCAACCAATGCTTTTTGTTCAGGAACAATTCCTTTTACAGCTGAAAAAACAACCTTATTTTCGAGAGATTCTGTTAAAGGACCTAGGGTTCGAAATAAATAAAAAGAGGGGATTGCAATGACAAGTACGTCATATTGAGCAACAATTTCATCTAGGTTTGTGAAAATGTCTAATTGTTGTGTGTTAAACTCAATACTGCTTAAGTAGTTTGGATTATGCCCTTCATTAAGAAGATGATCATGGGTAATTTGATTGCGCATATACCATCCTACAATGGCATTATTCTCACAAAAAATTTTTACAAGGGCTGTTGCCCAACTGCCGCTGCCCAACACAGCAATCTTAGAAAAATCTGCCATTTTAAGAGGAGTTTTTGTGTAAATACTTTAACATATGTTTCACAACTGAGAGGATTAGGTTAATGTAACTTGCAAGTGTAAACGTGAAGCAAAAATGCTTATTAGTTTTTCATAGTTTAATATGGTTGGTTATAATAAAGCACCTGATAAGGTGCTTTTTTATTTTATAGCCATTGTTGCCAAGGAATTCTGCTTAAAAGCAATAGTGTGCCTAATCCATAAAAAACAGCAATCCTAAAAAATTTCTTTCTGTAGTCAGTAGCTTTTTTGTGCAACGACCACCCCATAGTAATCAGTACAATAGCTAAAATATTTGTGGTAGGGTGTTCAACCAAATACAAGCGTAGTGTGGCATCTTTCATCACAGCGCCCATTCCGCTTTCCCATGCCGAAAAGTAGGGTGAAACAAAGTAAACTACTAGTCCTACGAGCAATTGGATATGTGAAAAAATAAGTCCGAAAAGCGAGAGGCGAAGATCGCGAGATCCAAAGTCGCGCTTTCCTACAACTCCCCAAAATGCGTTTAAAAGGGCTAAAATTAAGACGATTAGCACTACATACGCCAGGCGTGAATGTAAAGAAATGATTGTGTTCATAGATGTTGTTTTACTACAAAAATACAGAATTCAAAACGGTTAGCCTCTTTCGGAAACACAAACGATTTCAACTTCTTCAAATGAAGGGCTTAGCGTAAGTTTTAAATATACTTGCGCAAGTGTAACTACGTCCTTTTCACAATATTTCACTATACGTTCAATATCATTATCTTCATAATAAACAAGCGCTACATCTGACCCATCCATGTCGTCTTTAGGTGAAGGGATCCCAAAAAAGTGTGCCAACAATTTCAAAAATGTAAAGTGTTTAAAGTCGCCAAATTTCCATAGCTCAAGCGTGTCAAGGTGTGGAACTTCCCAAGGCTTTTTACCCATAAGCTGAAGTAGTTTGGGCAACGCTATTTGATGCTTTAGCATACGTCTGGCCAAAAATGGAAAATCAAACTCTTTACCGTTGTGTGCACAAAGTCTGTGAAAAGGTTGTGAAAAATGTTCATCTAAAAGAGTTTTAAAATTAAGCAACAATTGATCTTCATTGCCCGCAAAACTACGTACTCGAAATTGCCTACCGTTGGTTGTGGTGGTAACGAAACCTACCGAAATGCACACAATTTTCCCAAACTCTGCCCAAATCCCCGCACGTACGTAATATTCTTCTGCGCCACTGTTTTCTTCTTTCTACTTATAGGCGGTTTTGGCAGCATACAGTTCTTGGGTTTCTACCTCAAGTTTTGTAAAACAGGCGTGCTCAGGTACTGTTTCTATATCCAGAAAAAGGATATTCTCAAGATTGGGGAGTGTTTTCATAGGTTAACATTGCAAAGGCTTCTTCCATATAACCCAAGTAATCTGCAGAGTGCCTATTACCAGGAATATCGGGGAGTTGTTCATGCCCAAGACGTACTACAATTACATCTTCTTCGGGGAAAACAATAGCATATTGTCCATTGTGCCCACGCATGCTGTAAAATCGTTTCCCCATGTGAGAACCCAGCCACCAACCGTAGCCGTAGTCCTCGCCGTTTTCAAATTGAGGCGTAATGGATTCTGCAACATATTCGGCACTGATAAGTTGATTGTCGTTCCATTTCCCTCTATTTTTAAATAAAGCAGCAAAACGAGCATAATCACGCGCATTAGAATTAAAGCAGCAATAAGATTTTTCTACTCCTTTTTTCTCAGAATCTAACCTCCAATTGGCATCTGCATGCGCGCCCAAAGGATTCCAAAAATATCTTCTAACTAAATCAGAAATAGATTCTCCAGTAGCTTCAGTAAGCACTAGCGATAGCAGTTGTGTACTCCCACTCTGATATACAAATCGTTCTCCAGGAACATTTATGATGGGAATCGTTTTCATTACTCTTGTGATATCACGGGTAATGTACGTACGCGGGGTTATGGTAAGCAGATTCTCGTAGTCTTCTTTCCAGTCTAATCCGGAAGACATTGTAGCAAGATCGCCCACAGTCATATCCGAAGCGTATGGCCCTTTTAACCAAGGCAAAAAGTCTGTAGTTTTTTGATCAAAACTTTTAATATGACCTTCTTCAATGGCTTTTGCCAAAGAGGCTGCCACCACCGTTTTTATCATAGAAAACGAATTGGTTTTACTGCTTTTATCAAAACCATCAAAATATTGTTCATGCCAAATGGAGTCGTTTTTAATAATGAGAAACGCAACAGTTCCATGCGATTTATGCAGCTCCTCTAGATTTTTAGTTGAAGGAACGGTATTGTAGTCTGTGTGCAAAGCCCAAGGTTGAGGCGTATCACTTTTTGGAATTTCACGCACATCAAAGTGTAGATAATCTTCAAGTCCTGCAGATGATTTCCCCAGTTCTATAACTTTTACACCTAACTCTAAAAGATAGCCGTACCCTGAAATAAATAGCCCAGAAACCAACACAACCAAGATTACAGCAGTGCCCTTAAAAACAGGCAATAGTTTTTTCATAGAAAAAATTTCTAGCAAAGTACAAATTTTTGGATAGCTACTGTTTAGAGTAGTCTTATGGCACTTTCGGCATGATAAGAAACAATCAAAGAAGCGCCGGCACGCTTAAATGCCATAAGCTGTTCCATCATAACGGCATTGTGATCGAGCCATCCTTTTTCGGCAGCGGCTTTCAGCATGGCATATTCACCACTAACCTGATACACTGCAATGGGCGCGTGAATTTGGTTTGCTAAATCTCTGACAATATCTAGGTAAGCCATGCCAGGCTTAACCATCACAATATCTGCTCCTTCTTCAATATCCCGAAGCGTTTCTACAATGGCTTCCTTGCGGTTTGCCACGTCCATTTGATAGGTTTTTTTGTCTCCAAATCCTGGCGCAGAGTCAAGTGCATCTCGAAAAGGGCCATAATGTGCTGATGCATATTTGGCGCTATAACTCATAATAGCGGTATTGACAAAATCGCTATTTTCAAGTTGATTTCGGATAGCTAAAACACGCCCATCCATCATGTCGCTGGGCGCAACAATATCTGCGCCACATTCTGCATGGCTAAGCGCCATTTTCGCTAAAACATCAACAGTAGCATCGTTAACAACGGTTGCATTTTCTACAATACCATCGTGCCCATACGATGAGTATGGGTCTAACGCAACATCGGTGCAAACAACCAATTCTGGAACTGCCTTTTTAATAGCGCGAATACTGCGCTGCATCAACCCGTCAGGGTTTAGGGCAGCAGTTCCCGAGTTGTCTTTTTCCCCATCGTTAACTTTTACAAACAGCAATACGCCACGAACACCCAAATCGTACAAGCGTTTAGCCTCCTCAACAGCAAGGTCAAGACTAAACCTGTAATAGTCTGGCATTGAAGGAATCTCAGTTTTTATTTTGGTGCCTTCCACAATAAATAGGGGAACTAAAAAATCAGTTGCAGAGAGGCGGGTTTCGCGAACCAAATCGCGCATAGATGCGCTAGTACGAAGTCTTCTATTTCTATTTAATGGAAACATAATATTACACCCAATTTCTGGGATTTTTTAAAACGGATAATAATCTAGCTTCCTCAGTCCCTTCAATGGGTTGTGCGTCATAAGCCCACTGAACAGTTGGAGGTAAACTCATCAAAATACTTTCAATACGCCCTTTGGTTTTGAGCCCAAACAAGGTGCCTTTGTCGTGAACGAGATTGAACTCTACATACCGCCCCCTTCTTAACTCTTGCCACTGACGTTGTTCTGAAGTGTAAGTTAGGTTTTTTCGTTTTTGTACAATGGGAAGATATGCACTTAAAAAATGACTGCCCATTTCCGTAACAAAGTGGTGCCAAGACGACAAATTATGGGTGTTATTTGGACGACAATAATCAAAAAATAAGCCTCCTATTCCTCGCGCCTCATCTCTGTGATGATTCCAAAAATAGTTGTCACATTTATTTTTATAGTCTGTATAAAAGTCTGGGTCGTGTGCATCGCATACGGTTTTACAAACGTTATGAAAATGTTTGGCATCATCTTCAAACAAATAATAAGGCGTAAGATCTAAACCTCCTCCAAACCACTGATCTACAACGTTTTTGTTGTCGTCATATAATTCAAAATATCTAAAGTTAGCGTGGACTGTAGGCACCATGGGATTTTTAGGGTGCAATACCAAACTAATGCCACAAGCAAAAAAATCGGCATGGGTTACGCCCAATTGCTTTTGCATGGATTCGGGTAGTTTACCAAACACTTCTGATGTGTTCACTCCTCCTTTTTCAAAAACAGTTCCATTTTCTATTACTCTGGTTCTGCCACCACCGCCGCCAGGACGCTCCCAAATGTCTTCACGAAAACACGCCACACCATCTTCTTGCTCAAGCGCAGTTGTAATTTTGTTTTGGAGGGTTTTAATATATGTGGTGAATTCTTTTTTCATTTTTAAGCCCCATATGATTTTATGGCATTTACAAACGCTTTTGCATGGTCTACGGGAATATTGGGTAAAATGCCGTGCCCAAGATTGGCAATATAATGTTGTGTGCCAAAATCATCAACCATAGATTTTGCCATTTTTTCAATTTCAGCAATGGGTGAAAGCAAACGAGAAGGGTCAAAGTTCCCTTGTAATGTGATTTGCCCACCAGTTAAATAACGAGCATTTCTAGCTGAACAAGTCCAATCAACACCCAAAGCATGTGCTCCCGAGCGTGCCATGGCGGGCAGTGCAAACCAACACCCTTTCGCAAAAGCGATAACCTTGGTTTCATCTTTTAGGGCATCGATAATTTGTTGCATATACTGCCACGAAAACGTTTGATAGTCGACTTCGCCTAACATGCCACCCCAAGAATCAAAAAGCTGGACAGCATCTACTCCGGCACGTA
Source organism: Flavobacteriaceae bacterium (assembly GCA_038124405.1). Taxonomy (GTDB): domain Bacteria; phylum Bacteroidota; class Bacteroidia; order Flavobacteriales; family Flavobacteriaceae; genus UBA7446. The sequence continues at coordinate 9,649 of JAYPBW010000007.1, forward strand.
CTTTTGCCTTGAGGTAAGCAATGGTAGTATCGGTAATTTTTTGTAGGAGTTTATGTGCGGCTTCGGGCTGCGAAAAGCAAAATCCTTTGGCGGCATCAAAATTCTTCGATCCTTGCCCTTGCACAGCATAACATAAAATAGTCCATGGCGAACCAGCAAAACCAATTAATGGAACTCGATTATCTAACGCTAGTTTGGTTTGTTTTACAGCTTCCATTACATAATGTAGCCTGTCCTCTACATTCGGAATTGTAACGCTTTCAACGTCTTGAGCGCTCCGAATAGGATTCGGCAACCAAGGCCCTATTCCGTCTTTCATTTCAACAGTAATATCCATAGCCTGTGGAATGACGAGAATATCTGAGAATAAAATGGCGGCATCTGTTCCGACTTGGTCAATGGGCATTACAGTAATTTCGGTGGCCAGTTCGGGAGTTTGACAGCGCGTAAAAAAATCGTACTTGGCCTTTAACTTCATGAAATCCGGAAGGTAACGCCCTGCTTGACGCATCATCCAAACAGGCGGTCTTGAAAGTGCCTCACCGTTTAAAGCACGAAGAAAAAGATCGTTTTTAAGCATATTGATTTAGTTTAAAGTAATGAATTGCCTTGGCTACTACTTGTTCGGTGCTTGGGGTTTTAGCTACAGTAATAGACTTAGGTGGTTGTGAAAAAGAGGCAGCGGTTGTGTCTCCTATACAGAAACAGTGGATGTTAGCTAGGTCATGATGTTTTTCGTGACTTTCAACTCCACTTGGGCTAAAAAAAAGTATGGCATTCGGATTAGCGGTTATCTTTTTGTGTAAAAGAATTGTTTTGTAAACAATAATTTCTTGAAAATCACGTCCCCATTCAGTCATTTTTTCAACTAAAACGGACAGCCTTCTATTTCCGCAAAAATGTAAAAAACGAGCATTTTCAGGCAATTTTTGAATAAAATCAATCAATTTTGACTCGTTTTTAATGGATTTATGCCATTTTCTAAAAGCAGATTTTTAGACTTTTCTCCAACACATAGCACTTCTGCTTTAGAGAATTCCTTTGTTTTTTTCAGGACAGCTTTGATGGCGTTTTGACTACTAAAAATTACGTACTCTGTTATGGCAGGCATTTCAAATGATATGCTTTGGACATCAATGGCATTGTATTCCATGTATGAGATTCCGTTTTGAACGACGCGCTCTCTAATACCATGCGGCAGGCATTTAGTTGATAAAAGTAACGGCTGCTTATTCATGCAGTAATTCTTTAGCTCCTTTTGCAAGTAAGTTTTCAGCTGCTATACGACCAATATGAAGCGATTCAATAGGTAAAATCTCGTTAAAAATGAGCTGTCTCCCACCATTTTTTTGCGAGATGCATCCTCTAAAATGCATTTTATTTTCTACCATTTGAGCATGTGCTCCAATGGGAGCTGTACAACCACCCTCTAGAGTTCGTAAAAAGATACGTTCTTGTGTTACGCAATCTGCTGTTTCTTTGTGATGAAGTTTTCGTAATGATGCGATTAATTCTTTGTCTTTTTCCAGCCCTGTGACTAGGATTGCTCCTTGTGCAGGCGCAGGAATCATCCAATCCAATACAACAGCATTTTTAGGTAATATTTCTAATCTTGACAACCCGGCCATTGCCATAATTGTACCGCTGAGATTAGATTCTTCAAGTTTCTTTAGTCGGGTAGGTACATTTCCTCTAATATCTGTAATGGTATGCGTTGGGTATTTGTTGCGCCATTGTGCGGCACGGCGAAGACTACTAGTTGCAACAATACTATTTTCTGATTCCCAATCTGAGGAATTTGGGATAAAAACGTCTTGCCATTGTCCACGCTTAGGAATAAAAGCGGTAGTAATTCCTTCAGGAAATTGAGTGGGAACATCTTTCATACTGTGCACTGCAATGTCAATATCTTCAGACAAAAGGGCAGTGTCCAGTTCTTTTGTAAAAATCCCTTGAACTCCTAATTCATATAATGGTTTTTTTTGTTGCTTATCCCCGCTAGATTGGATAGGAACCAACTCACTTTTAAATCCTTTTGAAGAAAGTAGAGTTTGCACCCACCGCGCTTGCCAAAGTGCAAGTGCGCTGCTGCGTGTTCCAATACGAATATAGTTACTCATCTGTGGGAACATTAAAAAGAGTTTGAAGTGCTTTAACACTTGCCGCCATGTTTGAACTCTCACGTAAGTGGTTTGCCATTCTGTTGGTCAGCTTTTGAATCAAACGTTCCGAAACAGCAATAGCTTGATCTGCGTCTAGTTTAGGATTCTTTTTGCGCTGAAGTTCAAGTTCTTGTTGTTGCATTTCGTGCATCAGCTTTTTTACAGCAACGAGTGCCGGCGCGAACTTCCGAGTTTCCATCCACTCATCGAATTCAGCAATTTCATCTGATATAATCTGTTGAGCTTGAGGAATAAATTTTTTGCGTTCTTCTAGCGTTTTATCGGTCATTTTTGAAAGTTCATCTAGATGAAGTAAGGTTACGTTAGGAAGATCTTTCACGTTTGTGTCTACGTTTTTTGGCATCGATAAATCTAGGATAAGCAGGGGCTTGTCGCTATGAATTAGCGATTTTGCCACAGTAGGTTTTTCGGCTCCTGTAGCTACAACAAGTACATCTGCTTTTCGAATTTCAACAGGAAGCGAGGCATAATCTTTAACTTCAATAGAAAATTTACCTCCTAATTGTTCGGCACGTTCACGAGTTCTATTGATTAGTGTGATGTGACTATTTTTGGTGTGTTTTATAAGATTTTCACAGGTATTGCGACCAATTTTACCCACTCCAAAAAGAAGAATATTCTTATTATCCAAATCTGGAATTGTGTCTAGCATGTATCGTACTGAAACATAGGAAACGGAAGTAGCACCAGAAGACAATTCAGTCTCGGTTTTAATACGTTTACTAGCTTTTATTACTGCATTAAACAATCGCTCCATAAAAGGGCTGAGCATGTTATTTCGTTTTGAGAGTTTAAAGCTTTGTTTCAATTGGGCAATGATTTCAAAGTCTCCTAGAATTTGACTATCTAAACCAGTTCCAACTTTAAATAAATGCGCCATGGCATCTTTGCCTTGGCGCACAACACCAACCGCATCAAATTCTTTTTCTGTCCCTTGTGAATAGCGAAATAATAGTACTTTCAATACTTCAATATCTTTTACTTGCGCGTAGAGTTCGATTCTGTTGCATGTTGAGCTTATGACCAAAGAGTAGATGCCTAGAGATTTTGCATTTTCAAATAAAAAAGGAATCGATTTTGATGTGATGCTAAATTTACCCCTTAGAGAGGCATCGGCTTTTTTATAGCTTACCCCTACACAATAAAAAGTGTCTTTTGGCGGCATTAGTGGTTTTTTGTTGCGTAGCAAAAATAACGTACAGCCCACACAAAAAATAACGCTAAAAGTACTTTTTGTAACGCTATTAGTGCCAATAAATCTACGCTAAAAACACCAACTTTTCTTTGTATTTTTGTTTGAAATATCTAAAACATAATGTTGTTATGTCTGTAGAAAATAACGCTTTACGTCCGCAATTAGACCAACTCATTGAAGAAGGGTTTTGCGTACTTACCTATGAAAACAACACCAAAGACACGCAGCGTATTGTACGTCATGTTGACGCAAGTTTGATTCAATTTCATTTTTGCTTTCGGGGTAGTGCAACGTTCAATTTTAATCAACGGACATACCGTCTTCCACTCCTAGATGAGCATGTTTTATTGTTGTACAATCCACAACGAGACCTTCCGATGGAGCTTGACACAGCACCTAATTCCCAACTCATTACAGTCTTAATTTCTATCAAGAAGTTTCACAGTTTATTTTCACAGGAAGCGAATCAAATCTCATTTTTGTCTGAGGAAAATATTGACAAAAAGTACTACAAAGATCACATTATCACTCCATCTATGGCGGTGGTACTAAGTCAAATTCTACAACACCAACCCCATGCACTAATGAGCAGACTCTATCTTAAAGGGAAAGTATACGAGCTTTTAAGTCTATACTTTAACCCAACAGAAGCTACCGATATTGCAGAGTGCCCGTTTTTGGTTGATGAGGAGAATGTGCGCAAGATTCGTAATGCCAAAAAAATTATTTTGGAGCGCATGACGCAGCCCCCAAGTTTACAGCAGTTAGCAGACGAGATTGGCTTGAGTCTGAAAAAACTTAAAGAAGGATTTAAGCAGCTCTACGGCAGTACGGTCTATAAGTTTTTGTTAGATCACAAAATGAACCACGCGCGCCAACTTTTAGGCACAGGATCATATAATGTGAATGAGGTGGCATTACAGCTAGGATACAGTAATTCGAGTCATTTTATAGATGCTTTTAAAAAGAAGTACGGTACAACGCCAAAAAAATACCTTTTGTCTGTATCTTCGTAACGAAAAATGAAGCTATGAAAGGAGTACTATTGGTGAACTTAGGTTCGCCTAAAAGTCCTACCCCTAAGGACGTTAAACCCTATTTGGAAGAATTTTTAATGGACGAGCGCGTCATTGATGTGCCCAAGTGGTTCCGTTCTTTTTTAGTTAAAGGGATTATTTTAAAAACGCGTCCAAAACGTTCTGCAAAAGCATACAAAAAAATATGGTGGGACGAGGGCTCTCCACTTATTGTACTTTCTGAACGATTGCAAGAAAAAGTGGCTGCCAAAACCACTGTTCCTATCGCTTTGGCTATGCGCTATGGACAGCCTTCCATTGGTTCTGGTTTAGAGGAATTGCATCAAAAAGGAGTTGATGAGGTATTACTCATCCCGTTATATCCACAACATGCTATGGCCACAACTGAAACGATATTGGTTTTAGCAGAAGAAATTAGAGCAAAGCAATACCCAAAGATGTCGTTTACACACCTACCTGCATTTTATCATCATCCAGATTATATCAGAGTGTTGTCGCATTCCATTCAAGAATATTTACAAGAAAAACCATGGGAACATTTGTTGTTTTCTTATCATGGGATTCCAGAGCGCCATATTCGTAAATCGGATGTTACCAAATCGCATTGCAAAATTGATGGACAATGTTGTCAAACAAAATCTGAAGCCCACACCTATTGCTACAGGCACCAGTGTTATGAAACCACCCGTCAGGTTGCTGAATACTTAGAACTTCGCCCCGAAACCTATTCTACTTCTTTTCAATCGAGATTGGCGGGAGACAAGTGGCTAAGACCCTATACAGATAAAACGGTTGAAGAATTTGCTAAAAAAGGAACAAAAAACATGGCGGTAGTTACTCCTGCTTTCATTTCAGATTGTTTAGAAACGCTAGAGGAAATTGGGATGGAGGCTAAGGAAGATTTTGAAGAAAAGGGTGGCGAAGAAATGCATGTGGTTCCGTGCATAAATGACCGCGATGACTGGGTAAATGTACTCAGCCGCTGGATTGATGAGTGGGCAAATGCATCTTAGTTTCTAAAAAAATGTACCTTTAGGTCAACTCTTTTTTGCGTGGAAGCATATAATTACATTAAGGCCTTACACCTCATATTTGTGATAACCTATTTCGCAGGTTTATTTTATATCCCTAGGCTTATGGTATATCAAGTAGAAGCTGCTGCACGACCCAAAAACGAGGCGGATATTTTACTTCCACAACTACAACTTATGATGCGCCGTTTGTGGGTTATTATCACGGTACCTTCAGGAATTTTGGCTACAGTTTTTGCTCTCTGGCTTTTAGTTTTAATGCCTATATGGCTAGCGCAACCATGGATGTGGGTAAAACTTTTTTTTGTAGTGTTACTTCTGTTATATCACTTCAAAACCCAACAATTATACAAACAATTTTTACGTGGTGAACAGCGGCATAGTGCCACTTTTTTTCGTGTTTGGAATGAAGGCGCAACACTAATTCTGTTTGCTGTAGTATTTCTTGCTATCCTTAAGAATAGTGTTCATTGGGTTTTTGGCCTTATTGGCTTGATTGGATTGGCAGTTTTGATCATGTTAGGAATACGCATTTACAAGCGTTACAGAACCTCAAAACTGTAACCAAATGCGGTTGCTTTCCCTTCGTGCACGGATTTTCATTGCCCTCATTTTTTTGGCATTGGCCGCCTCGATACTTATTGCGGGCGTTACCATATTTCAATACAGTGAGCAATCTAACACTTATCATGAGCAACGGCTAGAGCGTAAAGAAAATCAGCTTAAAAAACGCATTACTTATATACTTCAAGATGCCTTAATTGACCCAACCCCCAACAATTTAAAGGATGTTTTTGGCGCACACATGCAACAAACATCCGATGTACTAAATATTAACTTTAGGGTCTATAATCTTGCTGGAGAACTCGTTTTGTCTACTCAAATAATGGAATACCTTCCCGAGAATGTACTTTCCCAATCGGTTATGCAACAATTAAAAGCTAAACCTATTGAAAGACTTATAGACATGAATAGTATAGATGGAATTCGTACTCGATCTTCATATTCGTATATATTTGACCTGAATGGTGCTCCACTAGCCATTATAAATGTTCCATATTTTGATGACGATTCCCTTAGTTCTATGGAGTTAAAGGCGTTTTTAATTCGTTTAGTTCAAGTGTATGTAATCATGCTGGTAATCGCTATCATTTTAGCATTTTTAGTCTCTTCATACATCACTCAGTCATTAGAGACTATTAGTACAAAACTTAATCAAACGAGGTTAGCAAAAACCAACACAAAAATTGAATTAACAAAGGCAAGCAAGGAAATATCGGGTTGAGTGGAGGCGTATAATCACATGGTTGATGAACTTGAAGACAG
>JAYPBW010000007.1:16430-18066 GCA_038124405.1 Flavobacteriaceae bacterium
TTTGAACAACAAGTAGCAAAGGGATCGTCTGAATGGAACGATGAAGTACATGAGTTTAGTCAAACCCTTATCCAGCAAATAGACACCATGAGCGCTATTGCCTCAGCATTTTCGCAGTTTGCGGCAATGCCAAGTGGGCAATCAGTACGTGTGAACGTTACCGCTACAATAAAACGAGCTTTGGAGATTTATAAAGAAGCCCCCATTTCATTTGACTGCAAGGAAACATATTATGCCATGCTTGATTCGAGTCAATTGGTGCGCATTGTAAACAACTTGATAGCAAATGCAGTTCAGGCTTGTGCAGATCGTTCAAACGCTAAAATTGATGTACACCTCACTGCCGATGAACAATGGCTTTATTTTGTTGTTGTAGATAATGGCGAAGGGGTACCCGAAGCATTACGAGATCGTATTTTCGAGCCTACATTTACCACAAAAACAAGCGGTATGGGACTTGGGTTGAGTATGGTAAAATCTATTGTAGAAACGTATGGAGGTAGCGTTGGGTTTGAATCAAGCCCTGGTGTTGAAACGCGTTTTGAGGTACGATTACCAAGAATAATTTAAGTCTGAACACCAGAAATAATTTGTTTTTCTAATGCCCTAAGGGCCTCTGAAATATTCTCTTTAGGAACAGCAACGGGCGGATGTACTTTTAAAATCATCTTACTAAAAATCCCCATAGGGAAGCTTCCGTATCGTGTGATTTTCCATGAATTACTAATAGACACGCCTAACAATTTAGCATTGGGCATCACTTCTGCCAATTGTTGTAAACCACCTAGTTTAAAGGGTCTTGGCTGATGGTTTTTGCTTCTTGTTCCCTCAGGAAAAATAACGGCACTACGATTGGTTTTTGATAATTTTTCACCAAATGCTTTGAGTTGTGCCAATGCTTCTTTAGGGTTTTTCCTATCAATTAAGACAGAGCCTCAATTTTTGAGATTAAATGATATAATCTGAATCCCAATCCATAATTATTTTTTACACACAAATATTTCCTTCCTGAACCGTTTTATTGTTTTTTTTCAAGCTTAAATGGCATGTCAAACACAATACGCGTACCCAGCATATTCAGACCTCGTAAAAGGAAAAAATTGAGGACATCTACACTTTTTTTGTGTGCTTGATAGCTAACTAAAAAACACACTCGTTGGATGCCATCGAACAGCACTAAAATAAACCCAAAGACGAGGTAATATAAAACGCTAAGCGGATATGAAATAAGCTTAGCCATGTAGTAAATTAACAGTGTACGTTGTAAGCTTCTCTTAAATTTTCTGCAATAAGATCTGCAGGGCGTCCTTCAATATGATGACGTTCTAGCATGTGTACTAATTCACCATCTTTAAATAGAGCAATACTTGGAGATGATGGTGGGAAGGGTACCATTTGACTGCGAGCCTCAGCAGTTGCTTCTTGATCCACTCCTGCAAAAACAGTAATAAGTTGTTCGGGTGATTTATCGTTAGCTAAAGACATGCGTGCACCAGGGCGTGCATTAGCGGCGGCACAACCACACACCGAATTAACTACAACAAGTGTAGTGCCACTTTTTTTGAGAGCTGAAGTAACACTTTCAGCGGTGGTACATTGGGTAAAGCCTACAGCAGTAAGCTCGTCGCGCATAGGT
>JAYPBW010000007.1:18076-20215 GCA_038124405.1 Flavobacteriaceae bacterium
AACAATTTCGGCAGGATACATAGCAAAAAATTTAGATTACAAAGATAAGGAAGCTATTGGAATTTAGGAACGTTCACAATACACCATGTAATAACGCGGTGTAATGTAGCGTAGCAAAGGGCGAATTCCAATTTTTCTGTAGTCTGGAGATGTCCACATTACAGCATCTTTTATGTTCCAACCACTTCTATTTAATAAATAATCAAATTGCTTTGGCTCAAATTCATGATAGTGTTTGTCCCAATCGTCATTTGTATTCCAGTAAGCAGATGCAAACCATAATTTTAATGGAACTGAAGCAATAAGCTTATCACATTTTATCTGACTCAGGATATTATAAGGAGCTAACATATGCTCAAAAATTTCAAAAGCAGTTATACAGTCTGCTTTTGTGGTGATATATTTTTGAAAGTCAGCATCTAAATTTTCCCCTTCGGTGTTTTGAACCTTAAATCCTGCAGCTGCTATATAATCTGCTAATGCGTTAGGCGTGCCTAGATCTAAAATCTTGGATTTGTTTGGAAGATGTTTTTGCACAAATGCTAGGGTTTTGGCAAATCTTCTTTGTTCGGGTGTTTGCATGGCATAAATGTACTTCAAATTTACAGGCGTATAAAATTGTAGATACCATTTTTTCCTTTGTACTTTTGCGCCATGCGATGGCTATTTGCTTTTATTGGCTATATGATTTTTCGATTTCCAGGTGCTTTGTTGGGGTTTTTCCTTGGGAGCATCTTAGAAGCTGGAAGCAAAGGACAAATTCGAGGTACGTTTCAAGCGTCTCGAGTTTCGGCTCAAGAATTTGAACTACGCTTGTTGGCATTGGCTAGTATGGTCATCAAAGCCGACGGTAAAGCCAAGCAATCAGAACTTGATTATGTGCGTACCCAGTTTGTGCATTTTTTTGGAAAAGAGCGCGCCAATCAAACTTTTAGAATATACAATGACAGCTTTAAAAACAGCCCTGTTTCGGCAGTTGAAATAGGCTATTTTTTAGCAATAAAAACACGTTATGAGGCACGCCTGCAAATGCTCGATTTTCTGTTTCGTATTGCCAAAGCCGACGGAAAAGTTTCGCCTTCTGAGGTAGAAAAACTACATGAAATTGCGGGACACATGCGCATAGGTGTTGCCGATTTTAATAGTATAAAGGCGATGTTTGTAGCTCAAACAGATAGTGCGTACACTATATTGGAAGTATCAAAATCTTCCACTGATGCTGAAATTAAAAAAGCATATCGTAATTTGGTCAAAAAGCATCATCCCGACAGAGTGCGAAACTTAGGGCCAGCCGCCGAAAAAGCTGCCAAAGAAAAGTTTCAGCGCATACAACAGGCGTATGAAGCGATTAAAAACGAACGCGGATTTTAAAAACTATGGACGACTTTATTTTTTACTCAAAATTAGGGCTACATCATATTTTGGACCCTAAAGCCTATGATCACTTGCTTTTTTTGGTTGTACTCACCCTGCCGTACTTATACAAGCAATTACGCCAGCTAGTGCTTTTAGTGACTGTTTTTACGTTAGGGCACACCGCTTCATTATGGGCAGCTTCTGCAGGAATTATTCGAATATCTCCTTCTTGGATTGAATTTTTAATTCCGATAACCATATTGCTCACGGCGTTGCATGTTTTATATTGGAACAAAACCATTACAATGAAGTCTTCGGCTCCATTTATGGTGTTAGCAGTATTTTTTGGAATTATACACGGATTAGGTTTTTCAAATTACTTTTCGATGGTTTTTGCCGATAATGCCATTGGACTACCACTGCTTTATTTCACACTTGGTATTGAATTTGCCCAAATTATAGCAGTGATATTCGTTGTTTTTGTAAATACGATACTTAGTCATTTAGGTATTTCTAAACGAGATCGCCTTCTTGTAGGAAGTAGTATTATAATCGGTATTTTAGTACCCATTCTTATTTCTACGGCTAACGCATTATGACTCACGCTCAACAAAAACAACTTCGCTACGATACCGCTTACATGCGCATGGCAATGGAATGGGCGAAGCTTTCGCATTGTGAACGAAAAAAAGTAGGCGCACTTATTGTTAAAGACCGCATGATTATATCTGACGGCTATAACGGAACACCCACTGGATTTGAAAATGAGTGTGAAGATGAAGA